>NZ_JAZHLK010000130.1:0-1466 GCF_036549515.1 Aurantimonas sp. E1-2-R+4
CGACACAGGAAAGGGCCCGATCGGGCCCTTTCCTGTGTCGTGCCCCTCACGCCAGTGGCCTGCTTTTACTCCGCACCACTGGCCCGGTTTTGCTCCGACGTTGACACCGAATACCTGCAAGACGTGGTTCATCGCAAGAGCGACCCATATCGCACCTTCAAGCTCGCCAAGCGCGGCAAGGCCAATGTGCGACCAAGGCCGAGCCGCAAGCATCGCTGGATCTGCGTGCCCGAGCCCATGCTCATGCAAGCGCAGCGGTGGATAGCCCAGAACATCCTCAACGCTGTGACTCCCCATGAAGCCTGTCACGCATTCACACTGAAACGTGATCTCGTGGGCGCGGCCAAGAAGCATCTCCAGGCGAGATGGCTGGTCAAGTTGGACATCAGGCGGTTTTTTGAGTCCATCCCAGAGAAAAGCGTCTATTTTGTCTTTCGGCGCTTGGGATATCCGGCCCTTCTCAGCTTTCAGTTCGCAAGGCTCTGCACTCGCGTGAGGCGAGGGGATTTGATCGGGAAAATATCCCGGGAACGGGTCAGGTCACTCCCAATTCGTCCTCGTGTTCCGGGGCACCTCCCGCAAGGCGCTCCAACGAGCCCTATGTTGGCTAACCTTGCGGTGGCGATCTTGGACGATCACTTGTCCGCGATCGGTAGAGGACATGGTTGGACCTACACCAGATACGCCGATGATCTTGCCTTCTCGCGCATCGAGGACACGAACCGCGGGTCTGCCGTGACGCTGGTCAAACTGGTCGAATTCGCGTTGTTCGACTTTGGCTTCGTACCCCATAGCGCAAAGACAAGCATCGCCTCGCCTGGGGCTCGCAAAGTGCTCCTCGGCACTCTCGTAGATCGTGAGCGGCCACGGTTAACACGATCGTTTAGGAACAACCTTGAAACCCATCTCTACGCTATGACCAACGACGGCATCGGGCCGGCTGCCCACGTGAGACGCCGGGGTTTCACATCTATGATCGGACTGCGGCGCCATGTGGCGGGGCTTCTCGCCTTTGCACATCAGGTTGATCCGATCTATGCCGCAAAGCAGTATGCGAAGTTCAACTTGATCGATTGGTCAAAATAAGCTTTAATAACGGCAGCCGACACTTTGCGATTGGGCTCGCACTGTCATGGAGCAACCTTTCGGATCTTCGCCAATACTCGCAAGTTGTCTTCCAGCTTCGCCCGCCTAGCACAGCGTTTCTGTAGGTCACGCTTTCTAATCGTGATCAAGCCCCCCAAGTGCAGTTCTGAAGCTAGCGGTGTGCAGCCGCTCCAGTTCAGGATGTCCGACTGGGGGAGCAGGACAATGCTTACCGACCAACCCTAATCCAGGTGCGGAGGTGAAGCGCTAGAGCATCCGGCGAATAATTTGAATCGACGGGTTCCCATTTGATGTTCGGTTTGATTCTCTGTGAGCAGGAGGTGCTTCATGGGAAAGGCTGTTTCATCAGATTTGCGGGA
>NZ_JAZHLK010000131.1:0-1442 GCF_036549515.1 Aurantimonas sp. E1-2-R+4
CGCCGAAAAGCGCGAAACGTCATGAGAAGGGCCCCGATCGGGGCCCTTCTCATGACGTCACCTGGCACATATTTCCTCCGGCCAACTGGCGCATATTTGCTCCGGCGTTGACAGGAGGTACCGATCGTGCTGTGACCATCCGCATGGTTTACCTTTCCCGGCGGGTTTCCCCGGGGTGTGACGGGCTTCAAGCGCCGTCCTCCGACAGGCTCAGCGCGTCTTCGATGCCCTCGGATTACCCTTACGCACCATTATGGTCGCCTTGTGCATGTGTCGGCTCCCTATTTCTCTCCCGCCGGCCGCCAGGCAATTTCGGCATCGAGCTTGTAGGACCAGGGAAGCCCGGCGTTCTGCCAGCCATTCACGTCGCGCCGGCCGGTCGCCTTGTCGGAATCGCCTTCGAAGCCCTCGACGATGCTCCAGACATTGCTGTAGCCGGCTTTAGCCAGTGCCGCCGCCGCCTCCGCAGATCGCCCGCCGGAGCGGCACATCACGAAGACGGGATCGCCCTTGTCCCGCCCCTCTGCAGCGATCACGGCGTCGACGCCGGCGACGAAGTCCGGATTGCGCGCCATCGCATAGCCGCCGCGCTTGGGGTCGAAATTGTGCGTGGCGAAGGCAAGCGGAACATTGGCGTCCGTCCCCTCGGCATTGCCGACAAAGTTGATTTCAAGCGGGTCGCGGACGTCGATGAAGACGATGCCTGGCTCCTCGGTCAGGGCCGCGTGCGCGTCCTCGGGCGTCAGGTAGAGCCCGAGTGGCGTTGTCTTGCCCTTCGGCAGAGCGCGGGCATCGACGCTGCTGTCGATCTCTCCCGCAAAGGCAGGGAAGACGGCGAGAATCGCAGCGACCGCGAGGGCTGTTACCCGAAATTTCATGATGCTGGTCTCCTTTCGATGAGGGAGTATGGTACGCCGAGCTGCCGCGAGATGTGTCCAAAGATGGGCAGTCGCGGATCCATCGAATCCACTCCCGTTCGGATCATTTGCACCGTCCGTGAGCCGGCGCGCTGGCCATGGTGGACGCTAGGCGCGGTGTCGTTCGCGGGGTTTGACATGGATCAAGTCGATGGGCGTCTTAAGGAAATGGCCGAGGGCAAACCCAACCTTTTCGTGGTGCCGCCTGAGCGATCTGGCTGATGAGGAATGGCGGGTGATCGAGCTTCACCTTCCGCCTTTCCATACTATGGTACGGCCTACGCTTGGCCAATGCCTGAGATCATAAATCTGATGTTCTGTTTGATACGCGGCATCTCCACGATGAACATCTCAGTCCCTCCGGTCCACCTTGCCGTCACTCCGTCTCAGGCGATCGGTTGCCCGGCGACAGAGCCGCGATGATCGCCTTCTGGATGGGCTCGTCCTGCGCCGCGACAGCCGCGGTCAGTGACAACAGGCGTTGTCGTGTCTCGTAGAGCTGATCGGCCAAGGTCAACACCACCG
>NZ_JAZHLK010000132.1:0-1426 GCF_036549515.1 Aurantimonas sp. E1-2-R+4
AAACGTCATGAGAAGGGCCCCGATCGGGGCCCTTCTCATGACGTCACCTGGCACATATTTCCTCCGGCCAACTGGCGCATATTTGCTCCGGCGTTGACAATCCAGGTCGCGGGAAACAGGAGAACAAGAACCGTCACGATCTCGAGCCGCCCGAGCAGCATGATCGCCGAGAGCACCCAAAGCGTCGAATCGGGGAAACTGCCGAAATTGCCGGACGGGCCGATGATCTGGCCAAATCCCGGACCGACATTGGCGAGCGCCGTCAGCGCCCTACACAGCAATTCCGGGTCCGCGAGAGACTACGCTGCCTGGCTCGGCCTTACACCCAAACCGCACTCGACCGGCGGTAAACAGAGGCTTGGTCGAATCTCGAAGATGGGCAACCGTTATATCCGGCGATTGCTGTATCTGGGCGCCATGGCGCAGATCATGGTCAGACGGAGGCTCGGGCTGGGATTGGATTGGCTATCGAGCATGCTGATCCGGAAAAAGACAAAGGTCGTCGCCAACGCCTTGGCACATCGCATGGCAAGAACGATCTTCGCTGTCCTTCGGGACGACATACGCTATCAGCCGCAGGCGGCCGCCTGCGGCTAAAGGAATGGTCAGGGCAAAGTGAAGTGATGGCGAACGGACGGAGCCGAAGAACCAGGACACCCCGATCAATCCGAAGCGCTTGGAGCGCGCTCGATTGATTGGGACCTGTTCTCCAAGCGAACATTCATCAGGGCGCGCAGCGATCCCGCTGCATATTTCAGACGCCGTATACATGGTCGCAACCGACCTGTTCATCAAAACCGATCCGACAATCCTTGACCCGCAGGAGCCATCCATACACGGATTGAAGTCGGGGCTGTAAGGCGGCAGGTATCGCAGTTGCGCACCGGCCTTTTCGATCGCCTGGCGCACGCCATCGGCTTTGTGCGCTGGAAGATTATCCATGACCACCACGTCTCCTGAACTGAGCGTCGGCGCCAGCACCTGCTCCACATAAGCGATCAGACTTCTCCAGACAATATTCGGGCGAGGATCATTGCCGTCAGGCGCATTGATTGCAATCTGCGCTAGCGTTACAAACGAACATGCCTGATCAGTTCAGCGACCAGATCCAGCGTGCGCTGAGCGTGCTCGAAACCGACCGGAAGGGTCTGACACGCATGCTCGAAGTTCCGATGGCCACATTGCGATCGTGGGAAGTGCGTTCGCCCCCTGCCTATGCGTGGCTTGCAGTTGCGGCACTCATAGCGAGCCTTGGGACGAAACGGCTGACTAACCCCGCCAGCCAAAACACGAGGCACGCGTCAGATCGCTTTTCGGGGATGTCCCGAAGTTTGTTGAACTTCGTTGAGCGGCGATGCCGGGTTGAACGTTACGCGGCCCTCGATGCAGGGGCAATGAACTTTTCGGCATTTTGGCGCTGATGGGC
>NZ_JAZHLK010000133.1:0-1315 GCF_036549515.1 Aurantimonas sp. E1-2-R+4
TCTTTCTTCATGGCGTTGCTCTCCTCAGTGGAATCGGCACCCCGAGCCTAACGGCTCAAGGCGGGCAACGCCGCCCACTTCAGAGTTTCAACAGAGACCGGGACATTCCCCGCTTTTCCCTCGACAGAGGCAGTGACAAGGGGCGCTTCTCATAGTGGCTTCATCTGCTCCGGGAAGTGGGAATCGAAAGGACCGCTCGGGAAGGCGAGCGAGACCCCACGATCCGATCGACGTGGCCGTCGGCCGAAAACTTAAAATCCGCCGGACTGCAGTCGGCATGAGCCAAGGAAAACTTGCCGAGCGTCTGGGTGTGACGTTTCAGCAGGTCCAGAAATATGAGAAGGGCGCAAATCGACTCGCAGCTTCTACACTTTACCGGGCAGGCCGCGCCTTATCAGTCCCCGTCGAGCACTTCTTTGAAGGGGTCGATGACGTCGACGTCGAAACGGAGATTGCCGATCTCAACCCTGCCGCGTATCGGGAGGCCAGTGCGTTCATGAAGATCGAAGATGCCAAGGTGCGCGCTGCAATCAGCGCCCTGGTTCAGGTGCTTGCTGCCGACGATCAGAAGAAATGACGAATGGCAAAATCTGAGTATGGAAGTTTGGCTCAAAGGGCCGCTCGCAGACTGCACGTCTGCGAGCGGCGATATTCCATGTCAGTATCGGTTCGCTAGAGGTGGCCTAGGGTTTCTCAAGAATCTTTGCTCTGAGGGATCGTTAGCGCGAGAAAACGGTCACGCTGCCGTCCGCGTTGGTCTCTAACGCGACGACCGACGAGACGTCGACATTCTGCGCATCGAGCGCTGCCGAAAGTTCTGCATCGGCTTCGATCGCCGCCTGAAGCGCTGCGATGTCCTCCTCATTGTCAACGACCGCGTTGTCGAGGGCGACGGCGTTCTTGCCTTGAACCTCCCCTTCGACGTCAACAACCGTGACTGACGACGCGTTTGCCAAGGCGTCAATGTCGTTCTCGGAGGTTCGGATCGCAGAAATGGCACGACCGAAATTGGTCTCGGAGCTCACGTCTACATTGCCCTGGGCCTCACCGCCTACAGCACCGCTTACACCCATTAACCTGCATTGCCGTTTCCGCCGGCTGTTGCTCCACCGGACGCGCCGGCTCCAATCTCGCCGCCAGCGGCACCTGTGCCAGCTTCACCAGATGCGCCTGGCCGCCGCCGCCGCCAGATACGCCACCGCCGACGGGAATGTCCCGGTCTCTGTTGAAACTCTGAAGTGGGCGGCGTTGCCCGCCTTGAGCCGTTAGGCTCGGGGTGCCGATTCCACTGAGGAGAGCAACGCCATGAAGAAAG
>NZ_JAZHLK010000134.1:0-1294 GCF_036549515.1 Aurantimonas sp. E1-2-R+4
AGGATTTCGAGAACCTGTCGCGCAACGCGCTCGCATTCCTCAAACTGGCGTCTATCCGCCTAATGCTGCGAAGGCTTTGTTCAAATTGAACAACTTTCCGGACCGACTCTGATACCATCGGCGGAATTTCGTCGATGCAATGGACGGCAGCAAACAGAGCGTTGAATACAAATGGTTACGCCGGGGAAAATGCGGCGCAGGACGGCTTCTCCGTGGAGGGGTTCACCAATCTGAACGTCGCTTATACCACAGACACCGGCGCGCATATCCGGCTTGCGGAATCAAATGATCCATCGACCGCTTGGGCTTATTATCCTGGTACCTACGAGCAGGCCGGCGATGTCTGGTTTGGAAGGTCCTATAATTATCGCTCGCCAGAAGCCGGAAACTATTCCTGGCATACGATGTATCACGAGATCGGCCATGCGCTGGGGCTGAAGCACGGTCAAGAGACCAACGTTTACGGCCCGCTGCCAGCGGCCGAGGACTCGATGGAATATTCCATCATGACCTATCGGTCCTATGTCGGCGACCCCTTGGTTGGAGGCTATTCCAACGAGACTTGGGGATTTGCGCAAAGCTACATGATCGCCGATATCGCGGCGCTGCAGCAAATGTATGGGGCCGATTTCACCACCAATAGCAGCGACACGGTCTATAAATGGAACCCGACTTCGGGGGATACGCTGGTCAATGGTGCGGTTGGCATTGACGCGGGCAGCAACCGGATTTTCGCCACCGTCTGGGATGGCGGCGGCATCGACACCTATGATCTCAGCAGCTACTCGGACAATCTTACGCTCGATCTGACGCCGGGCGGGCACTCCTATTTCAGCAACGTACAAATCGCCTACTTGGGTGATGGCAACTATTCGCGCGGCAACATCTTCAATGCATTGCAGTATCAGGGCGATGTTCGTTCGCTGATCGAAAACGCCATCGGCGGTTCCGGAAACGACACTATTACAGGCAATCAAGCCAACAACACGCTGCAAGGCGGCGGCGGCAACGACACGCTCAACGGCGGCGGCGGCGTCGACAATATCTATGGCGGCGACGGCACCGACCAGCTATTCGGCGGCGACGACAACGACAATCTGGACGGCGGGGCCGGCGCCGATCATATGGAAGGCGGTCTCGGCTTCGACTTCGCCTATTACAGCCAGGCCACCGCAGGCGTGCGCGCCAGCTCCTCGGAGCGTAATACCGTCGCGCTCATGAACTCACCGCTTTGATATAGGGATAGTTGCAGAGGGATTGGATGCGCTTGGGATCTTTGGTTGCGCGGTTCCAG
>NZ_JAZHLK010000135.1:0-1291 GCF_036549515.1 Aurantimonas sp. E1-2-R+4
CGACCGTGCCGGCCGGCACGGAGGGATCCATGGTGTCCTTTTGCACCCGGCGGATCGGTGGCTTTTCCCGGTCGGAAGTCGACAATCTTCGCGGGCTTTCCGTAGCGATCGCGCTCACGGTCAAAATGGCCAGTGACCGCAACCTCGCCGAAGTCCTGCTGGAGACCTATCTCGGCACACTGTCCGGGCGCAGCGTTCTGGCCGGATTGGTTGAGAAGGGCGACGGCCGGGTGATTGACTGCGCCCTCTGGTTCAGCGATCTCAGGGGCTCAACTACGCTCGCCTCACAGCTCAGCATCGACGACTATTTCGCGACGATCAACGATTATTTCGACTGTACGGCCGGAGCCGTCATCGATCATGGTGGCGAAGTGCTGAAATACATCGGCGATGGCGTACTGGCGATTTTTCCGTTCGAGACCACCACCCGGCCGGCAGCGGAAATGTGCATGGCGGCGATGATGACGGCGCGCGAGGCGCTCTCCCGCGCCGATTGCAAGAACAAGATGCGGGCAGAACAGGGGATCGATCCTATTGCCTTCGGAATAGGCCTGCATGCCGGCAAGGTAATCTACGGGAATGTCGGGACCGAACGGCGACTTGACCTAACGGTGACCGGGCCGGCAGCCAATGAAGTCACACGGCTGGAATCACTCACCAAGAGCCTCTCCACGCCTGTCGTGGCGTCGCGCGCGTTCGATGATCTTAATCAGGGCGATCTCGTTTGCCTGGGACGGCAGGCGGTGCCGGGCATCAAGGCGGGGATCGAGGCGTTCGCCGTTCCAGGCATCGGGACAGCGGCCCCCGCAATTGCTGCGCAGTCCTGATCAAGCTGCTGCTCAGTGTGGCAAATCCTGGATCGACCACGCGACGCCGGCCGTGTCATTCCGGGCTCGGCGGCTTCCAGCCGTCCGGCAGGTCAGGGTTGCGCGTATAGCCCGGCCCGATGGTCAGCGGGGCGGGCGGCATGACGGCGTCGGACATTTGCGAGGCGACGGTGAACGCGTCCTCGAACAGCACCGCGCCGTCGCCATTTTGAACGAGGCGCACCGTCACGCGGTAGGGCTTGTCCTTTTCGATGCCGCTGAGAGGCGGAGAGCGCAGGCCGTACCGCTTGCTGCGCGGCGTCAGCTTGGTGCTGACGAGAAATGGCGGTCCACCGGCGGGATCTTCGAATGATACCGTCGCGCTCATGAACTCACCGCTTTGATATAGGGATAGTTGCAGAGGGATTGGATGCGCTTGGGATCTTTGGTTGCGCGGTTCCAGGCGTCGCAGCAAGCGTCGATGA
>NZ_JAZHLK010000136.1:0-1281 GCF_036549515.1 Aurantimonas sp. E1-2-R+4
ACGAAAAAAGGGCGGCCTGGTTTGACCGGACCGCCCTGATTGGCATGGGAATGTTGGTTTGTTTCAGCCGCGTTCGCGGCCTTGTCAGAACTCTTCCCAGGTATCGGTCTCGTTGGCGGCGACCGGCTGCGGCTTGCGGGCGGTGTTGCCGACGACCGCCAGTTGCGGCGCATGGGCCGCCGGCCGGGCGCCGGGCTTGCCCTTGCCGGAGGCCGGCTTGGCGGCGCCAAGCTCGAAGCGGTCGACCAGCCGGACCAGCTCGCTGGTCTCCTGGGTCAGCCGGTGCGAGGCAGCGGTCGATTCCTCCACCATCGCGGCGTTCTGCTGGGTCACCTGATCCATCTGGTGAACCGCCGTGTTGACCTCGGCCAGACCCGTCGCCTGCTCCTGCGCCGACGACGAGATCTCCCGCACGATGGTGTTGATCTCGCCGACCTGGGCGGCGATGTCCTTCAGCGCCTGACCGGTCCGGGCAACCAGATCGACGCCCTCGCCAACCTGCGCGGTCGAGGTCGAGATCAGCGTCTTGATCTCCTTGGCCGCGTCGGCCGAACGCTGGGCGAGCCCGCGCACTTCCTGGGCGACGACGGCAAAGCCGCGGCCCGCCTCGCCGGCCCGCGCAGCCTCGACGCCGGCGTTCAAGGCCAGAAGGTTGGTCTGGAAGGCGATCTCGTCGATCACCCCGATGATATTGCCGATCTGCTTGGACGAGGCCTCGATGCCATTCATCGCCTCGACCGCGTTGCCGACCACGACGCCGGATTCCTCGGCCCCTGACTTGGCCTTGGCGACCACGTCGCGGGCATGGTTGGCGCCCTCGGCGGTGCGCTTGACCGTCGCGGTGATCTCGTTCAGTGCCGCCGCCGTCTCCTCAAGGCTTGCCGCCTGCTGCTCGGTGCGCCGGGCCAGATCGTCCGAGGCCTGGCTGATCTCGCCGGTACCCGAGCGGATCGAGCCCGTCGTGCCGGCGATCGTCGACATGGTCTCGCTGAGCTCGTCCATCGCCGCGTTGAAATCGTCCTTCAGCTTCACATAGGCGTCGGGGAAACTCTGTTCGATGCGATAGGTCAGATCGCCGTCCGACAGCTTGGCGAGGCCCGAGCCGATCTCGCCGACCACCAGCTCCTGCTCCTGCGCCGTCATCTGCTGGCGCTCGCCGTTCTGGCGCCGCTCGGCCTCGGCCTCCTCGCGCCGCGTCACCGCCTCGGCCTCGACCCGCTGCTTTTCCAACGCCGCCTGCTTGAACGCCAACACCGCATTCGCCATCCGGCCAATCTCGTC
>NZ_JAZHLK010000137.1:0-1279 GCF_036549515.1 Aurantimonas sp. E1-2-R+4
AGAGGTGGCTCGGTTTGTCTGAACAGGCTCGACGGCTTGATAAGTGGATCGTCTGCCGGGTTTTATGCCGCTGCGAGAAGCGGTTGATTGAAGTAGGCGTGGTCCGGAGTTTTCCGGCCCAGGCTCGAATGTGGGCGTCTTGCGTTGTAAAAGTCGAGGTACCGGCCGATCGATGTCCGGGCGTGGCTGACGGTCTCATAGGCCCGAAGATAGACCTCCTCGTATTTGATGGATTTCCAGAGCCGTTCGACGAAGACGTTGTCGCGCCAGGCGCCCTTGCCGTCCATGCTGATCTTGATGTCGCTGGCGAGCAGGACCTTGGTGAAGTCGATGCTGGTGAACTGCGATCCCTGGTCGGTGTTGAAGATCTCCGGCGGTCCGAAGCGAGCCAGCGCCTCCTCCACGGCCTCAATGCAAAAGTCAGCATGCAGCGTGATCGACAGGCGCCAGGTCAGGACGCGACGGCTGAACCAGTCGACGACTGCGGCGAGATAGACGAAGCCCCGGGCCATGGGGATGTAAGTGATGTCCATCGCCCAGACCTGATTGGGTCGCGTCACCGGCAGCTTTCGCAGGAGATAAGGGTAGATCTTGTGGCCGGGCGCCGGCTTCGAGGTGTTCGGCTTTCGGTAGATCGCCTCGATGCCCATCCGCTTCATCAGCGTCGCGACGTGAAGACGGCCGACGATGATCCCTTCACCGGCGAGGAGATCGCGGAGCATACGGCTTCCGGCGAATGGATACTCCAGATGCAGTTCGTCGATCCGGCGCATCAGCGTGAGGTCATTGTCGCAGACACCTCGCGGTTCGTAATAAACGGCGCCGCGGCTGATGCCGAGTTCGCGAGCCTGGGCGGCGGTCGGCAGATCATGAGACCGGTCGATCATCGCTTTGCGCTCGCCAACAGTCCGGCCTTGTCGAGCGCAGTTTCTAAAAAATCGTTGGCCAGCGTCAGCTCTCCGATCTTCGCGTGAAGCGTCTTCACGTCCACCGCAGGCGTGGCCGCAGACGAACGCGCCGGTCCGAAAACCTCGCGCGCTCCTTCTAGAAGCTGCGAGCGCCATTGCGTAATCTGGTTCGGATGCACGTCGAATTGCTGCGCCAACTCGGCCACGGTCTTCTCACCGCGCATGGCCGCGAGCGCGACCTTGGCCTTGAAGGCAGGGCTGTGGTTCCGCCTGGGTCTCTTGCTCATCGTCTCTCCTGATCTCGGCCATCCTGGCCGCCTTCAGGCAGACAATCCACTCAGCACGCTGTCCAATTTTCCCGAGCCACCTCT
>NZ_JAZHLK010000138.1:0-1193 GCF_036549515.1 Aurantimonas sp. E1-2-R+4
CCCATCAGCGCCAAAATGCCGAAAAGTTCATTGCCCCTGCATCGAGGGCCGCGTAACGTTCAACCCGGCATCGCCGCTCAACGAAGTTCAACAAACTTCGGGACATCCCCCCATTTCAAGGCGTCGACGTCTAGGATGATGATGAATTACGCCCAAGCGAATACAAACGGCTCCGCGCAAAGCGATGATCACAAAACGGTCCTCATAGTTGAGGACGAGTTGTTCATTCGCATCAACATTGCCGACTATCTCCGGGACTGCGGCTTCCATGTTATCGAAGCCTCCACGGGCGACGATGCAAAGGCAGTCATCGAATCCGGCCGGACGATTCACGTCGTCTTTTCCGATGTTCAGATGCCTGGCGAACTCGACGGGTTTGGCCTTGCCCGTTGGATACGCCAGCATCGACCGGACCTACATGTCATCCTGAACTCCGGCATGGTCAACGCGGCGGAGAAGGCCGGTGATCTATGCAAAGACGGCCCGCTGATGGCCAAACCCTATGATGAAGCGCAGGTTGTGGCGCGCATCCAGGAGATGTTGCGCGCCGCAAATCAGCGCGAACTATACTAAACATACCTTGGCGGAAAGGCGAGGAACGCAATACCAAGCCCCGCATGACGATCATGCGTGGTTGTGCTTAATGCATTCCTAACAACGGTCTGATCTCGGGAATTCTGACCGCGGCCAATACCGCAAACGCGGTCTTTCCGCCCGCAACCGATAAGCCGTCTACCGAACAGCTGGGATGACCGAAGTGCCGCAGTGGCGCCATTGCAACCAAGCGCGAGGATTGACGTGTTTCGATTGGATCGCGCACCGCCCACAGGTCCGACGTTCACGGAAGGTTTTTAAGGCGCGATCGAGTTGACCAGAGAAGCCACATTCACCACAGCGGGTTCATAAGTCCGGCTCGTCGGGACACAATGATCAATCGATCGGCGAATGAAATCGAGACGATAATGACTAATGTCAAAAAGATGGTGCTTTCCACTATGGCTATGACGGCAATCGTAGCAAGTTCCGCATTTGCACAGGTCGGTGGCGGTGCCTCTGGCAATGTCGGTGGTGGCGTCGGCGGGGGGATGTCCCGAAGTTTGTTGAACTTCGTTGAGCGGCGATGCCGGGTTGAACGTTACGCCGCCCTCGATGCAGGGGCAATGAACTTTTCGGCATTTTGGCGCTGATGGGCA
>NZ_JAZHLK010000139.1:0-1188 GCF_036549515.1 Aurantimonas sp. E1-2-R+4
CCATCAGCGCCAAAATGCCGAAAAGTTCATTGCCCCTGCATCGAGGGCGGCGTAACGTTCAACCCGGCATCGCCGCTCAACGAAGTTCAACAAACTTCGGGACATCCCCCGAACTAGGGTCTACATCGACTCATCAGGCGGGGACGTTGAGACTGCAATCAACATGGGCAGAACCATACGTGACAGTTGGTTTTCCACTCACATAGGGCGGTATGTTCTGGATCCCGATTCCGAGGGTGATCTTATCAAAGCGAGGAAAAAAATCTCGGGTCAATGCATGAGCGCAGCTACCTTGCTCTTCATTGGCGGAAGACTCCGTCACCTCTGTCCCGAAGACCGTTTTGGCGTCCATCAATTCTCGTTTCGAGATCCGACCCCCGCCCATATCGGGCAGTCCCAAATTCTATCTGCGAAGATCGCGAGATACATTGTTGACATGGGCATCAACCCAGATTTCCTGTCTATTTCGTCTGCGATCGACGCGGATAAGATCGAGCTTGTGCCTCATGAAGATCTACGTCGCCTTCTATTCGTTACGGGAGGAGAAACCCTCGTAGATTGGTCATTACAGTCCGTTGACAACACACTTTACGTTCGCGGCGAACGTGACAACTTCTACGGCCATCACAAAATGCTTTTCGGCTTCGTAAAACCAACTGGGTTCTTTGTCTACGCTGTTATTGAGACGCAGGGACGCGAATGGGAGTTGACGAATTTTCCACTCGTCGAGTTGGTCGTAGGAATGAATGAGAAAATTGTAATTGATATCTCTTATCGTTGTAACAGGACGATAAACGGGATTTATTGCAACATTGATGTCTTCCTTTCAAAGGAAGAGGCACAAGAAATCGTTCGGTCGGACGGGTTTGGTATTCGCGTGAGAGGTGGGCCTGATGCCGGTATGTTTCTTGGGGTGGGCCCTATGTCTACTAAGGGCGGCACGCAAATTCTCGCCGCCTTATTTGATATTTTGACTTAGGATTTTGACAAGTAGGGTAGCCACTTCTGGACGGTGGTGAGGTTGATGTGGCCAACGAAGGACGCGGCGATTTCTACTGTAACGAGCAAAAATGCACTAAGTGTCGGTCCACAAAGAAGTTGAATGATATGAATCGTTTGTGATTCCATGCTGTTGATTTGATTCGACGAGGGCATGGAAGCGATGTGGACGAAAGCAAACCGCGGGAA
>NZ_JAZHLK010000014.1:0-90354 GCF_036549515.1 Aurantimonas sp. E1-2-R+4
CGTGTGAAGGGGAACCGGTGCTGCCATGACAAACCTCCGTTTGTCACAGTGATTCAGAATTCTGTCAGCTTGGGAATCCCCGAAGAGTCGGCCTTCGCTCCCGTTGGTATTAGCCACCGCCAAATCGTCGACGACAAGGGCGATGGAGAGCGCGGGGTCGTAGAGAAACGAGCTTCCGCGGGCCGCCATCGTGTGACGCCGCGACTGTTCAATACGAAGAGACCGCCGAATGGCGGTCTCGATTTCTCGGAAAATGAAAGCTTGGAGAAGCGCGCCTGTCAGCGCGCCCGGCGCCGTTCGGATGCCGGCTGGAAGGCCAATGATGCGTGGTATTCGCAATAGGGCGAAGACTCGTTCGAGCCGTTGCCGCAAAAGTGGAAACCCGGCTTCAGCGGATCGCCCACTGGCCATTTGCAGGTGCTCTCGGTCAGCTGCACGAGGCTGAGCTTACGCGCGATCGGGACCACTTCGCCAGATTGACGTTGGGGTTCGGCGATCACTTCCGTCTCCTCCTCGGGATCCATCTTCAAAGCCGTCGCACCGTGGGTGCGGGGCATCGAGCGCGCCGAAACCGATTGCGCCGGCATAAAACGTGCCGGCTGCACCATTTCGATGGTCTCGACTTCCTTCAAGTGGGGCGACGCTTGCCGTTCCGCAACCGGAGCCGCGACATTGGGAGACTTCGCGCGCGATTCCAGCTTCAGCCGATGGACCTTTCCGATCACCGCATTGCGGCTGACACCGCCCAGTTTGTCAGCAATCTGGCTGGCACTGAGGCCCTCCGTCCAAAGTCGCTTCAGCAACTCCACGCGTTCGTCGGTCCAGCCCATGACAAGCTCCTTACAGCAAAAATAGGCGGCGGGCGGAATCCTTCACCCCGCCCAAACGGTGTGCGAGGTGACGCACTACATTTATTGAGGAACTAGGTCCGCCGCACGAAATCTAGTATCTTGAATTCAATTTAGCCCATCGCTGGACTCTGTGACAAGAGTCCAGCGTGTCACACGCGAATCGTTTTCGCGCTTTTCCCCAGACTTGTGGGTTAATGGGGCGTTAACGCAGACCGTGAATTTTGCGCGGAACGCGAGGCACGCCGAATTCGCACTCCATCGCGGCCCGGTTCCAGCCACCCCTATCGGCCGCTGCCGCGTAGGTCGATTGCAGGAACCGCAGCAGCGTCGCTTCCGGATCGGCGCTTGTCCGGACCGATTCATACGGCAGCAGAAACTCTCCGAGCTTCGCGTCGAAGCGCGCGGCGACCGGCTCCACCGCACGGTCCGCGAAGCCATTCGGCACGGGGTAGGCGTAGGAATAGAACATCGCCTCGTCGATGCCGCCGCCCCCCGGCCAGAACCCTGCCGAAGAGACCTCGTGGCTGTAGGCCTCGCGCGTCACCACATCCGGCAAGTTTGGAAAACCGCCGGGATGCAAAGGGGCGGGGCGACCGGAAAAACGTGTCACGGCAAGATCGAGCGCGCCCCAGAAGAGATGCACCGGGCTGACCTTGCCGACAAAGCCTGTGCGAAAACGTCCGAACACACGATCGATATGGATAAGGGCTTGGTGGAAGCGGCGCACCGCGTCGCGGTCGTAAGGCCGCTCCTCGGTGTCGGAGGCGAATGGAACCTCGTCCGGCAATTCGTTAGGGCGGCCATGAATGGAAGGCTCACCGCCCACGGACGTGACCAATCGCTTGGTGCGGTCGAAGAAGGCGGCGACGCTCATCGGCTGTAGCGGAAAGCTTTCACGCGAACCGCTTGCGGCTTCGGCCACAAGAGCATGGTCGCAAAAGTCGAAGCTGAGCGTGACCACGCCGCCGGGATCCGGGATCGGACCGGTCGTCAACCCGCGTGGGGTGACATAGAGGGTGGCGTGCCAGGAATGATTGACCCAGGGGGTATGGGCGAGCCGGTATTTGCCGACAATCTGCGACCAGAGATGAAGGGCCTTGCAGGTTTCCCGCCAGGCCGGGAAAGGCAAGACGGGCCAATCGGAATTCATTCAATCGACCTCTTTTCGCCAAAGCCCTCGCGGCGAAGGCGGTTGCCCACGGGGCAAACGATCGCTTCCGATAGTATCCTTCTGCGGGTTTCATTGACACCCGCCCGACCCGCTGTGGTATAGCTAGGCATCCGATGCATTCGGAGCGACCCGCAAAGCCTGCCCTCTCGGCAGGCTTTGACGTTTCCAGAACCTGATCCAAGACGATCCCACCCGGGAGCCGAACCGGATCATCAGCGAAGTCGATCGCCATGGCTGACAGCAAGGACCATCAATCGCCTCTCTTCGAGACCTACGCGCGCGCCGATCTCGCCTTCGAGCGCGGTGAAGGCGTCTGGCTGGAGACGCGCGATGGCCGACGGTACATGGATTTTGGCGGCGGTATCGCGGTCAATTCCCTCGGTCATGCCCATCCGCATCTCGTCGCCGCGCTCAAGGACCAGGCGGAGAAGCTCTGGCATGTGTCTAATCTTTATGAGATTCCCGGCCAGCGGCGCCTCGCCGAACGATTGACCGCCGCGACCTTTGCCGATCGCGCCTTTTTCACCAATTCGGGCGCCGAGGCGCTGGAATGCGCGATCAAGACGGCGCGGCGTTATCACTTTGTCAGCGGCGCGCCCGAACGTTTCCGGATTCTGACCTTCGAGGGCGCGTTCCACGGGCGGACCCTCGCGACGATAGCCGCCGGCGGCCAGAAGAAATATCTCGAAGGCTTCGGCCCGAAGGTCGAGGGCTTCGATCAACTGCCGTTCGGCGACCACGAAGCGCTGAAACAGGCCGCTGCCGCGCCGGACGTCGCCGCGATCCTGATCGAGCCGATCCAGGGGGAGGGCGGCATCCGCAAGGTCCCGCCCCAGTGTCTCCGGGGGTTGCGCGGGCTTTGCGACAAGCATGGCATCCTGCTGATCTATGACGAGGTGCAGACCGGGATCGGGCGAACCGGCACGCTCTACGCCTACGAGCATTCGGGCGCCGCGCCGGATATCCTGGCCTCGGCCAAGGGTCTCGGCGGCGGCTTTCCCATGGGCGTATGCCTGGCGACGGCGGAAGCGGCCATCGGCATGACGCCGGGAACCCATGGCACGACCTATGGCGGCAATCCTCTGGCCATGGCCGTGGGCAACGCGGTTCTCGACATCGTGCTGGCGGACGGTTTCCTTGAGCATGTCCGCGACACCGCACTGTTGTTCAAGCAGTCGCTGGCATCGCTGGCCGACCGCTATCCCGACGTCGTCGAGGAGATCCGCGGCGAAGGTCTGCTACTCGGCCTCAAGGCCAAGGTTCCCAACACCGAACTGGTGGCGGGCATGCGGGAGCAGGGGCTCTTGGCGGTTCCGGCCGGAGACAATGTCGTACGTCTGCTGCCGCCGCTGATCCTGACGGCGGACGAAGTCCGGGAAGGAATGGCCCGCATTGAAACGGCCGTTGCTTCCCTGTCGCTGGGCAACCGGCGCAAGAGTGCATGAGGCCGGAGCGATGATGAACGGACATCCCAAGCATTTTCTCGATATCGCGGCGGTCGAAAGCGGCGAGCTTCGCGCCATCATGAGCGATGCGGCGGAGCGCAAGGCGCTCGGCCGCAACGGCCCGAAACCGCTTGCCGGCAAGGTGCTGGCGATGATCTTCGACAAGCCCTCGACGCGCACCCGCGTGTCGTTCGATGTCGCCATGCGCCAGCTCGGCGGCGAGACGCTGTTTTTGTCGGGCGCGGAAATGCAGCTTGGCCGTGAGGAGACGATCGCTGATACGGCGCGGGTGCTTTCGCGCTATGTCGACGCAATCATGATCCGCACGACCGCGCACGCGCGGCTGATGGAACTCGCCGAGTTCGCCACCGTGCCGGTGATCAACGGACTGACCGACGACACGCATCCCTGCCAGATCATGGCCGATCTTCTGACCTTCGAGGAAAAGCGCGGGCCGGTTCGCGGCAAGACCTTCGCCTGGACCGGCGACGGCAACAACGTCTTGTCCTCCTTCGTCGAGGCGTCGGCCCGGTTCGATTTCGCCTTGCGGGTCGCGACACCCGCCGGATCGGGACCCGACATGCACTTCGTCGAAAGGGCTCGCAATGCGGGGGCCTCGATCCTAACTACCGACGACCCGGTGGAAGCGGTGACCGGCGCCGATTGCGTCGTCACCGATACCTGGGTGTCCATGGGCCGCGAGGACCAAGCCCGCGGCCACAATGTCTTCATGCCCTATCAGGTGAACGAGCGCCTGATGGCGCATGCCAAGCCCGAGGCGCTTTTCATGCATTGTCTCCCGGCCCATCGCGGCGAGGAAGTGACCGACGCCGTCATCGACGGACCGCAGTCGGTGGTCTTCGACGAAGCGGAAAACCGGCTTCACGCGCAAAAATCGATCCTGGCCTGGTGTTTCGGCGAAGTCGTCGCGGACCCATCGCAGCAGGGCATGGCGGGTAAGAAGCATGGCTGAGGCAGAACGCGCGCTCGGCGAGTTTGGCTATGCCGGCGACGACGCCGTAGTCCCCTTCAACGTCGAGGCGCTCGAAGCGCGCGGCCGGGCGGTCCAACTCGGCCCCATGCTGGATCAGATCCTCGGGCGTCACGATTATCCCGAGCCGGTGTCGCGCCTGCTCGCCGAGATGATCGCGCTGACGGTGTTGCTCGGCACGTCGCTGAAATTCGACGGCAAGTTCATCGCCCAGACTCAGACGGACGGGCCGGTGGACCTTCTCGTCGTCGATTTCGCCACGCCCTCGAGCGTCAGAGCCTATGCCCGCTTCGACGACGCCAAGCTCGACGCGGCCATCAGCGCCGGCACGACGCATTCCGAGGCGCTTTTGGGCAAGGGCGTCATGGCGCTCACCGTCGACCAGGGCGCCTATATGCAGCGCTACCAGGGCATTGTCGAACTGAACGGCACATCGATGGAAGAAGTGGCCGAGGCCTATTTCCGCCAGTCGGAGCAGATTCCGACGGCGGTGAAGCTGGCGGTCGCCAAGATCGCCCGGCGCGGCGAGAACGGGTTCGTCGAGGGTTGGCGAGCCGGCGGCCTCATCGCGCAGTTCCTGCCCGAGGCGCCGGAGCGCATGCGTCTGCCCGATCTGCCGGGCGGAGACGCGCCGGAAGGGGCCGACGATCCCGAGGGGAGCTTCGAGCCGGACGACGCCTGGGTCGAGGTGCGCGCGTTGGTCGACACGATCGATGCGTCCGAGCTTGCCGACCCCGATGTCGGTGTCGAGCGGCTGCTATTCCGACTCTTTCACGAGCGCGGAGTGCGGGTGTTCCCTGCCAAACCCGTCGCCGACGACTGTTCCTGCACGCGCGAGCGAATCCGCGACGTCCTGTCGAACTTCTCCCAGGAGGAGATCGGCGAGAGCGTCGAGGACGGCAAGATCGCAGTCACCTGCGAGTTCTGCGGCGAGGGCTACGAGTTCGACCCGGCCGAATTTGAGGCGGACGCGACGTCGGGCGACGCGCCGGCGTCAGAATAGGCGGATCAGACCGCGCTCATGCCGATGGTCTCGGCCTAATTCAGCACCCGCTGCCGCACGGGTACGTCCAGCGAGAACGCCGGGATCTCCACCGTGAAGAACGTGCCGTCGGGTCCCTGCATCTCGTAATGGCCGCGCATGAAGCCGGAGGATGTGCCGAGTGGGCAGCCGGAGGTGTAGGTAAAACTGTCGCCAGGCGACAGCACCGGCTCCTCCCCGATGACGCCGGGGCCGCGAACCTCCTCGACATGGCCGTTGGCATCGGTGATGTGCCAGTATCGTGATCGCAGTTGCGCCGGTTCACGGCTGCCGTTGGTGATCTCGACCGTGTAAGCCCAGAACCAACGGCCGTCGTCCGGTTGGGACTGGTCCTCAAGGTAGGCGGGCGTCACGGTGACCGTGATCTCGCAAGTCGTCGCCTTGTACATGGCCAGTTCCAATGCCTGTCGCCTCGTTCCCTTTATCGCGGTGCGGCGTGCCAGGGTCAATCGCGCGACGTCAGAAGTTTGGACGGTAAAAGTTTGCTCGACGGTGTCCTGAAGAAACGGATCGATCCGCCGATGAACCGGCTGGCTGTGGTCCTGTGCCGCCGGGGCGTCGGTGCCAACAGCGTGACGGTCGCCGGCCTCATCCTCGGCCTCGCCGCCGCGGTGGCGATCGCCTTCGGTTCTCTCTGGGGGGGGCTGGTCCTCATCCTGGTGTCGCGGCTGGCCGACGGGCTCGACGGCGCGGTGGCGCGGCAGACCGGCCCGACCGATCTCGGCGGCTATCTCGACATAGTCTTCGACTATGTCTTCTACGGCATAATCCCGCTCGCCTTCGCGATCCTCGATCCGGCGGCGAACGGGCTGGCGGCGGCGGTCCTTTTGATGAGCTTCTACGCCAATGGCGCGAGCTTCCTTGCCTTCGCGATCATGGCCGAGAAGCGCAAGCTTGCCACGGAGCAACGGGGCAGGAAGTCGCTGTTCTTTACGACCGGGCTCGCGGAAGCGACCGAGACGATCGCGGCCTTCGTGCTGTTCTGCCTGTTTCCGCAATATTTCGCGGCCATCGCCTATGTGTTCGCGGCGATGACGACCTGGACCTTCGTGTCGCGAATCCGGCTGAGCCTCAAGAGCTTCGGCTGAACCGGCGATCGTTCATCGAGCCGCTGCCAACGCCTCTTCGATATCCTCGATCAGATCCTCGACATCCTCCAGTCCGACCGACAGGCGCAGCAAACCGTCGGAGATTCCGAGCTCGGCGCGCGCCTCCGGGGCCAAGTTTTTATGGGTGGTCGTCGCCGGATGGGTGATCAGGCTCTTGGCGTCGCCGAGATTGTTCGAGATCAGAATGATCTCCAACGCATTCGAGAAGGCGAAGGCGGCGGGCTTGCCGCCCTTGACCTCGAAGGCGAGCAGGGTCGAACCGCCGCTCATCTGCCGGGCGATGACGGCCGCATCCGGGTGATCAGCACGGCCGGGGTAGATCACTTTCGCGACCTCTTGCCGCTCGGCCAGGATATCGGCGATGCGCGCCGCAGATCGGGTCTGGTGAGCGACGCGGATGGGCAGCGTCTCCAACCCTTTCAGCAATGTCCAGGCGTTGAACGGCGACAACGACGGGCCGGTGTGTCGGAAATAGTCGTGCAGATTCTCGTCGATCCAGTCCTTGGAGGAGAGAACGATACCGCCGAGGCAGCGGCCCTGGCCGTCGATGTGCTTGGTCGCCGAATAGACGACGACGTCGGCGCCAAGCTCCAGTGGCCGCTGCTGCATCGGTGTGGCGAAGACGTTGTCGACGACCAGACGGGCGCCGGCCGCATGGGCGATTTCGGCGACAGCGGCGATGTCGATGACCTCCAGCGTCGGATTGGTCGGCGACTCCAGAAAGAACACCTTGGTTTCCGGTCGCACCGCATCGCGCCACGCGTCGAGATCGCGGCCATCAATGAGCGTGCAGGCAACGCCGCAGCGCCCCAGCACGGTCTCCACGACATAACGGCAGGAGCCGAATAGCGCACGGGCCGCAACGACATGATCCCCGGCTGTCACCTGGCACTGCATGGCGGCGGCGACCGCGGCCATGCCGGACGCGGTCGCGCGGGCGTCCTCGGCGCCTTCCAGCGCCATCATCCGCTCTTCGAACATGCGCGTCGTCGGATTGCCGTAGCGGCTGTAGATGAAGCCGGGTTCCTCGCCCTTGAAGCGGGCTTCGGCGGCTTCGGCGCTGTCGTAGACGAAGCCCTGGGTGAGGAACAGCGCTTCGGAGGTCTCACCGAACCCCGAACGCATGGTGCCGCCATGGACCATCGCCGTCGCCGGCCTCAGTTTGCGCCGCTCTTCCGCTTTCTTCAGCATCGCTTTTCTCCGAACAACAAAAAACCGGCCGCAGCAATGCCACGAAGCCGGTCCATCGAATATCCAATCGTCGGATCGGCCCTTTAGCGACTTGTTTTACGTGGCTGCAAGCCGGCCGGCCAAATCACCACTCTCGACTTTGCAAATAGACCCGATCCCGTTAGGCGTCAATCGAGGACCAAGTGGCCGCCCGCAGGGCGGTGCACCTGCAGGCGATGACGGGACAACCGATGACCGACGGAATTTTGCCGGATCGCGCGATCGCGACGCTGTTCGACACGGGGGCGATCGCTGCGCCGATTGAGCGTGACGCGGACCAGATCCAGCCGGCGAGCCTCGACCTGCGGCTCGGACCGAAGGCGTATCGCGTTCGCGCGAGCTTTCTGCCGGGGCAAGGGCGTAGCGTAGCCCAGCAGCTTGCGCGTTTCCAATTGCACGAGTTCAGCTTGACCGAGGGCGCGGTGCTGGAAACCGGCTGCGTCTACGTGGTGCCGTTGCTGGAAACCCTGCGCCTGCCGGACGGCGTCCGGGCGACGGCGAACCCCAAATCCTCGACCGGCCGGCTCGACATCTTCACGCGGGTGCTCGCGGACGCGGGGCAGGAGTTCGACAAGCTGCCCGCGGGCTATGCCGGGCCACTCTATCTTGAGATATCGCCGCGCACGTTTCCGATTCTGGTGCGGCAGGGCTCGCGCCTGTCGCAAATCCGTTTTCGCACCGGCGAACCCTTGCTGTCCGAGACGGAATTATCGGATCTCCACTCCCATGAACGGTTGACGACAGCGCCAGAGGCCAACATCTCCGGCGGCGGTATCGCGCTGTCGATCGATCTGGTGGGGAATGCCGACGGGCTCGTCGGCTACCGTGGCAAGCGGCACACCGGGGTCGTCGATGTCGACCGGCGTGGTGCCTATCCCCTAGCCGATTTCTGGGAGCCGATCCATCGGGGCAAGACCGGCGAACTCGTTCTCGATCCGGACGAGTTCTACATCCTGGTATCCAAGGAAGCCGTGCATGTGCCGCCGGCCTTCGCGGCGGAGATGACGCCCTTCGATCCGTTGGTCGGGGAGTTCCGCGTCCATTATGCGGGCTTCTTTGACCCCGGCTTCGGCCATTCGGCGGCCGGCGGAACCGGAAGCCGGGCCGTGCTGGAAGTGCGCAGTCACGACGTGCCGTTCATCCTCGAGGATGGGCAGATCGTCGGGCGGCTGGTGTATGAGCGGATGCAGGCGTTGCCGGACCGGCTGTATGGCCTCGATCTCAAATCGAACTACCAGGCCCAGGGATTGAAGCTGTCGAAGCATTTCGTCTGAGGCAGGTGGCTCTGGCCAAGCGCGAATAAAGATTGCCTGGTGCCGCGCTTGCTATGGATAGCGTGACGGCCTCGGCCTATATCTGGTCTCGGCGGGCTGCGCGGTGCGACAGGGGTAACATTATCTCGGGGCCTTAGTCATCCCTAGGGAGCTGTCCCTGCCTTGGCTCGTGGGCCAGGGCACACGGCGCCCACCTACATTGTAGGTTCCCGGGTTCGACTTCTCCATCGGCCGGGTGGCTCGCCATCCTCTTTCCGGCCCCGTATCGCGACGAGCGTCCGATTTCGGGCGACACGGCCAATCTTGGCATCTTTCTCTTGCTCATCACCGGTGATATCCGGCACTCCCATTCGCAGGAGTGACGGGGGACCACGGCATGCAGCAAGCAAAGCAGCGTCTGCGCGCGGAAGCACTGGCGCGGCGTGATGCGATGGGAGCCGAGGCCCGGATCGAGGCCTCGCTCGCGGTTGCCGACCGCTGCGCCAATCTGGTTGCGGTGGAGCCCGGTTCCATCGTCTCCGGCTTCCTACCGATCCGCACGGAAATCGACATACGGCCATTGATGATGGCGCTTGCCGACCAAGGCGCGCGGCTGTGCGTCCCGGCGATCGTGGAAGACCGACTGCAGTTTCGGGAGCTTCTGCGCGGCGCACCGTTGGAGCCACAAGGCTTCGGCACCTATGCGCCGGGGCCGGACGCGGCGGTGCTCGATCCCGATGTCATGCTAGTGCCGCTCGCCGCCTTCGACCGGAGTGGCGGCCGCATCGGCTATGGCCGCGGCTATTACGACGCGGCGATCGCAAAGCTGCGCGAGAAGGGCAAGGCGCCGCACCTAATCGGCGTCGGTTTCGCCGTGCAGGAGATGGAGGCCGTGCCGACCGAGCCGCACGACATCCCACTGCATGCAATCGTCACCGAACGTGAGGCGATCCAGTGTGATGGGCCGTGATCAGCGCCGTTTCTCGCGCCCCAGGATCAAGGCCCAATAGGGCTGGCCGTTGCTGCCGGTCGCGGCGGCAAAACCGATCTCTGTCACGTTGGGATTCAGCAGGTTGCGGCGGTGGCCGGGAGAGTTCTTCCAGCCGGTGATGACGGCGGGGGTCGAACGATAGTTCCAGCCGATATTCTCGGAGACCGCCGCCCAATTGTAGCCGAAGGACGCGACGCGGCTCGGCAAAGCGCCATCGACCGAATGGCTGAGATTGCCGCGTGCCGCCATCGCCCGGGCCTGCCGGTCGGCCGCCTTGTCCAGCATGGCGTCGAAGCGGACTGATCCAAGCCCGTTCTGCGCCCGGAAGGCGTTGATCGAGGCGAGGGCAACCCCGCGATCCACTGACAATGGCTTGGTCGAGGCGATGTCGAGGGCGCCCGTCGAGCCGACACAGGCGGCAAGGAGCGCGACCGAAAGAAGGGCCAGAAATCGTGCGAAGACGGATGCTAGGCCCGACGGGCGGTATCGGAGGAAGGAATTCATGGTTTAGACAAGCCCTCGTATCGGTTGATGCGACCCGCGCCGGACAGGTTTTCTTCCTTCCGCGCGGAAATGTCCTAGCTTTGCGGCTGGACATGAAAACGCCAAGGACACTGCATGATCGACCGTCTCGCCAAAGCGATATCGCAACGCCAAGAACCCGTGATCATGTCGGAAGAATGTTCACCAAAGCATGAACGACATTCCGCCGACGGCAAATCCGGCGCCCGGCATGGGCGCGCCTGATGCGTTTTCTCTTTCTCGGCGACATGGTCGGAAGGTCGGGTCGCACGGCCGTCTACGACAAGCTTCCCGGTCTGATTTCCGACTGGAAACTCGATTTCGTCGTGGTCAACGGCGAGAATTCAGCCGGCGGTTTTGGCATCACCGAGGAGATTTTCCAACGGACGCTGGAGGCCGGCGCCGATGCGGTGACCACCGGCAACCACGTCTGGGATCAGCGCGAGGCATTGGCGTTCGCGACACGCCATGATCGCTTCATCCGGCCGGCCAACTACCCCAAGGGCACGCCCGGCAACGGGTCGGGACTGTTCGAAGCCAAAAACGGCGCGCGGGTGCTCGTCACCAACATCATGGGCCGGGTGTTCATGTCACCCGATCTCGACGACCCGTTCGCCTGCGCCGATGACATCCTGTCAGCCTGTCCGCTCGGTGAGCAGGCGGACGCGGTGATCGTCGACTTCCATGCCGAGGCGACCAGCGAGAAGCAGTGTTTCGCACATTATCTCGACGGCCGTGCCAGCCTCGTCGTCGGCACCCACACCCATGTCCCGACGGCGGACCATCAGATCCTGGTCGGTGGCACGGCGTACCAGTCGGACGCGGGCATGTGCGGCGATTATGACTCCTCCCTCGGCATGGAGAAGGAGGAGCCGATCAACCGCTTCGTTTCCAAGGTACCGCGCGGGCGCTTCGAGGCGGCGCAGGGGCCCGCGACCCTCGCCGGCCTTGCCGTCGAGATATCCGACCGAACCGGCCTTGCCGAGAAGATCGCGCCGGTACGGATCGGACCGAGGCTCACCAGGGCGGTGCCGGATTTTTGGTAACAGCCCTCTGTCCTTTGGCGCGCCGCGCCCGACTTTCTCCGCAGGTTTGGAGCGCTGTGCGTCCATTTGGATGAACGGCGCTCCAAATTTTTGATTGAGCATCGGATTGATCCAAAAACCGGATTCCACTTTTTGGTCCGATTCTCTAGCCGACCTCTCGCGCTTCAGGAGCCCCGATGGCCGACTTCTTCGCCTTTCTCGCCGACCCCACCGCTTATGCGGCCCTCGCCACGTTGATCGTGATGGAGGTCGTGCTCGGCATCGACAATCTGATCTTCATCTCGATCCTCTCGAACAAGCTGCCGGAAGAACACCGGCAGCGGGCCCGCCGGGTCGGAATCGGTCTTGCCCTGATCCTGCGGCTGGGGCTGCTGTCGACCGTTGCCTTCATCGTTCAACTGACCGAACCGCTGTTCGAGGCCTTCGACCACGGCTTTTCCTGGCGTGACCTCATCCTCATCGCCGGCGGGCTCTTCTTGGTCTGGAAGGCAACGAAGGAAATCCATCACAGCGTCGATCCGGACGATCACCCGGATACGATGATCGGCAAGGCGGCGACGCTGACCTTCGGCGCCGCGATCGTGCAGATCCTGCTGCTCGATCTGGTGTTTTCCATCGATTCCATCATCACCGCCGTCGGCATGACCGACGAGCTCGGGATCATGTTCATCGCCGTCATCGTTGCGGTCGTGGTGATGCTGGTCGCGGCCGGACCGCTGTCGCGCTTCATTGAGGCGAACCCGACCATCGTCATGCTGGCGCTGGGCTTCCTGCTGATGATCGGCATGACACTGATCGCCGACGGCTTCGGCGTGCATGTGCCGAAGGGCTACATCTACGCCGCCATGAGCTTCTCGGCCCTGGTCGAGGGGCTGAACATGCTGGCGCGGAGGAAGCGGCAAAAGGCTGCGGCATTGAAGGCTGCGACGGGCGGCACCGTCCCGGCGCAAGCGCATGGCGAGCCGCCGACGATCGGTTGAGCGGGGGGCGCGTCAGACTCCTGAGAGCACGATCACCGTCGGCCGGCCCGGAAGCGTGCGGAGCGAGACAGAGAAGCTGTCTTCCGAGCGCCTGTCGACCGCGAAGTCGGGCAGCCGATCGAGGAACCGGTCGATTGGCCCGCGAAAGCGGTGCATCGGCAGGACGATCGAGGACCGCAGTCGCTTGGCGATCTCGCCCATGCCCTCCTGGCTGAGCGTATAGCCACCATCGACGGGCACCATGAGGATGTCGAGACGGCCGATCTGGGCGTAATCCTCGTCGGTCAGGCGATGATGGAGATGGCCGAGATGGCCGATGCACAGCCCCGCCACCTCGAAAATGAAGATCGAGTTGCCGTCCGGCTCGATTCCGCCGCCGAAGGAACGGATGTCGGTCGGCACGTTGCGCACATACATGTCCTCGACGGTGAGGGCATGGCGGGCGGGGCCACCCTCGGGATTCCAGCCCTTCAGGACATTCTCGATCGCCGGGTCCGGAAACTCCGTGAAATGAGTGGCGTGCGCCTTGTTCATCGTGGCGATGTCAGGGACGGTTGGGCCGGCGAAACCGGAATAGTCGGTGGCCACCGTCACGCCGTCGGGGCTTTCGATCAGATAGGTCGAATGATGGACATAGGTGATGCGGACCTCGTCTCGGCTGAGTTGGGCCAGGCGCATGGGCGCCTTCGCGTCCATGGAGACGTAGGTCGCGCGGAGCGTCTCAGGCAAATTTTCCGCAACGGCGATGCAAGTGCTCGGGACCGATTGGGCGGCAGCCGCGCCCGGCGCGAGGATCAGCAGGGCTGAGAGCAGAGCGAAGGCATGGCGCATCGGCTTGGTCCTTTTCGATGGTCCGGGCCGGATGACCCAAGGCAGTCACAAATCGATGCCGCCATCCGGCGGTTTCTCTGGTGCGGCATCGACCGGCGGCGCCAGCATTGCGCGCTCTTTCAGGAACGGGTGGATCGCCACTGCCGCCCGCAACTGCGCTTGTGCCAGTCGAAACCGCCCCTGACGCATCAGGATATGCGCGCGCCCGGCCATAGCGCCGAAATGATAAGGTTCGAGCGCGATGGCTCGATCGACGTCTTCGAGGGCGCCGTCGAAATCCTCCTGCAGGAAGCGGATGAAGCCGCGCTGGTTGAAGGCCTCGGCGTATGTCGGTGAACGCGTGATCGCTTCATCGAGGAGCTCCCGCGCGCCCGCGAAATCGTAATTGCCGCGCCGGCTCATGGCGTCGTCGACGAGGCGCCGCGTGGTGGAATCGGGCGCCGCTCGCATCCAGAAACGCCAGATGGCGGCCTCGGCCGCACGCCCCTCGACATCGGATGTCGCGGCCTTCAACGCAACGAAGAGTTTCGTCCGCGTATCGGGTGCGTCGGCGTTGGTGCCAGTGGAGGGCTTCGACAGCAGTTGGGCGTGGGCTGTCCCGAACGGGATCAAGAGTACGAGAATGATGGCAGTGAAGTTGCGTATCATGGCGCCGACTCCAAGTACGTCACGACCTGTTCCCCGCAGCCTAACGACAGGGCGAGACCGGGAGAGATCCGCGTCGGTCGATGCCGGTTCGCTCTACCCTCCAGAGAGTTTATCGCACGCCGCAGGCGGGCGAAATCATAAAGCCGTCATTACATTCGTTCGCCGGTGGCCAGCATCGTCTGCCACCTTGCGCGGATCGACGCAGAACCGACATCGTCCGGCTCGCCGTCAAAGGTCAGCTCGTCCGGGCCTAGCGCGACAAAGGACTGCTTCGAGCGTACCCAGATATGCCCGGCCGGCACCAGCCATGACGTATCATCGAGGGTGCCGGCCTTGATGTTGAGGCGGTCCGGGTTGCCTTCGGAACGATGCTGGATGCGCACGCCGCAGTCGGGGCAGAAGTCGCCGAGCCGAACCGCGCCACTGTCCGACGTGCGCCGGGTGGTCTTCAGCGTGCCGGTGACGACGACGCTAGCGGAGTCCACGCGCAAGCTCTCGCCATAGGCGCTGGACGTGTGGCGCTGGCATTCGGTGCAGTGACAGAGGTAGAAGGCGAGGGGGACTTTGCGGATTTCGTAGCGGACCTGGCCGCACTGGCAGCCGCCGGTGAGCGGCAGCGCCGGGAGCCGCACACTGAGACGGTGCTTCGCTCGGTCGGCATCGGGCGGCCGGGTATCGGGCATCGCGAACCTCGTTCTGGACGTTTGCTGCTGCATTTTTTATATGACAGGCAACTTTTCTTCCAACCCGATCGACAGGTTTTCCATGGCCGGCCATTCACAGTTCAAGAACATCATGCACCGGAAGGGCCGCCAGGACGCGGTCCGATCGAAGATGTTCTCCAAACTCGCGCGCGAGATCGTGGTCGCGGCCAAGGCTGGGCTACCCGACCCGTCGATGAATGCGCGCCTGCGGCTGGCGATCAACAACGCCAAGGCGCAGTCGATGCCCAAGGACAACATCGACCGGGCGATCAAGAAAGCCTCCGGCGGCGACGCCGAGAACTACGACGAGGTCCGCTACGAGGGCTACGGGCCGGGCGGCGTCGCCGTCATCGTCGAGGCGCTGACCGACAACCGCAACCGCACTGCCTCCAACGTGCGGTCCTGTTTCACCAAATCCGGCGGCGCGCTGGGCGAAACCGGTTCGGTCGCCTTCATGTTCCATCATGTCGGCGAGATCATCTATGCGGCTCCGGTGGGCGACGCGGACAAGGTGATGGAAGCGGCGATCGAAGCCGGCGCCGACGACGTGATCTCCGACGAGAGCGGCCACACGATCATCACCGCCTTCGAGGATATCAACGAGGTCTCCACCGCGCTGGAGGCGTCCCTCGGCGAAGCGGAAAGCGTCAAGGCGATCTGGCGGCCCCAGACTGGCACGCCGGTCGACGAGGACAAGGCCGAAAGCGTCCTGCGCCTGATCGGCAATCTCGAGGACGACGACGACGTGCAGAACGTCTACGCAAATTTCGAGGTCGACGACGAGGTGATGGCGAAGCTTTCGGCGGCCTGAGGCGCGGCAGTCATCGCATTGGGACCTATATACGTGTGTGACCCATTGACACGGGTCCTATAAACACCTAAATTCAGGCTATCGAGATGGAGCGATAGCCGTGAAACAGTTCAACAGCCTCTTCGACATGATGGAAGCCTTCCCGGACGAGCAGTCCGCGATTGACCACCTCCGCGTTATGCGCTGGGGAGCGAACGATGAGAACGCCCATTGCCCGCACTGCGGATCGGTAAATGTCTATCACTTCGCCGATCAGCGGAACCACAAGTGTGGCGAATGCCGGATGCGTTTCAGCATCAAGGTCGGGACGATCTTTGAGGACAGCAAAATCTCGCTCCGCAAATGGTTCATGGCGGTCTGGCTGATCACGTCGCACAAAAAGGGCGTCGCCAGCACGACGCTTGCCCGCGATATCAAGGTGACGCAGAAAACCGCATGGTTCATGCTTCATCGCCTTCGCGTTGCGGCTCGCACGAAATCCTTTAACGCGCCGCTCAAGGGCACTGTCGAGATCGACGAGACGTTCATCGGCGGCAAGGACAAGAACAAACACGCTCACCAGCGGGGCGGGCAGCGCGGCCCATCTGGCAAAGCCGTGGTGTGGGGCGCAATGGAGCGGAACGGCGAGTTCCGGGCGTTCCATCTGACTTCCTTGAAGGACGTGAAGCGCGCTGTCGAAAGTCAGGTCGCCAAGGGTTCGATCGTCCTGACTGACGAGTACCGCGGCTATCAGGGCATTGGCGCCGACTACTATCACCGCACGGTGAACCACTCTGGCGGCGAGTACGTCCGGGCGGTCTGGATACACGTCAATTCGATCGAAGGCGCATGGTCGCACATCAAGCGTCAGATTTATGGCATTCACCACTGGATTTCGGACAAGCACCTTGGCCGCTATCTCTCGGAAATGACGTGGCGCTTCAATCGCCGCGAACAAGGCGAAGGCGACCGTATGAACGCCCTTCTGTCGAATGTCTCCGGTCGGCTTCGCTACAGGGAGCTGATCGCATGACATGTGACAAAAAATATGAGCCACCGCTTTACCTCGACATGGGCTTTGATGAGGCGATGCGGCGCTTTGCGCAAACCGACAAGAACGAAGCTGACAAGCTAGGGAATCGGGGTAAGCAGAAAAAACCGCCGGGATCGGAAACCCCGACGGCCAAGACCCGCCGAAAAGCTACGCCGTCAAGCGGGACGAAGGGTCCACCTGACGGTTAGCCGCAGCAGCGGCTATGCGCCCGGACGTACTCCACGCGGCCGAACCGAACGCGGAAGTAGGCGCGGACCAGGTGACATACGCGACTACGTAGTCCCATGGCAGCACTCCTTTCGAAGTGCTTCAACATTGACCAGACGGTCGGCGAGTGGTATATGCTCCCAAACGGGAGAATAGTGGCCCACCACGCCTAACCTATCCGACAGTCGTGACTTTGAAGCAGTCCCACGACCGTTGTTCCCGAGAAAGGCCCTGCCTAGGAGTGAAGATCCTAGCGGGCCTTTCGCATTTTCGGGTCTCCCCATTCTATAACTTTAAAGTTAGATTCATTCAAGAGGCTGAATGACTCTGTACGCGCGGTGTGAATGTGGGTTATGGTCAGCCTTGAAATGGAGGCCATATGCGATGACAGACAAAGCCCTCGAAAACGCGGAATCCAAGAAAAAACAATTGGTTGACCGTCGCTTGGAGCTCCACAGCGAGATAGCGGCGCTTGATAAAAAAATCGGGCACATCGACGCTTTCATACGCGACTGGCATTCTTTCGCGGGGGGTGTTGATGAGATTCCTGTGGATAATTCCGATCAGAAAGAGAACAAACAGGAGTCGTCAGGCGATACACCGAAGAGGGCGACGGGTAATTCACGCAAAGAGGAAGTTGCTGCCGTGGCAAGGGAGATCATTCTGACGCGCGGGTCCCCGATTATGCGTGACGAGCTGTTCGAGTTGCTCACATCCTGCGGGGTGGTCATCCAGGGCAAGGACCCGCGTATGGTTCTGTCAACGATGTTGTGGCGTATGCGCGATTACATTGTGCGGGTGAAGGGCGGCGGCTATTGGCCGACTGACATTGCGAATGCCGAGTTCGATTACGACCCGAATGCCGCGCAAGAGATGGATACGGTTCATCATACGCCAGAAGGTGAGATCGCGGACTCCGATGTGGCAGAGTCCGAATTCAACGACGACGAGGAAGCGAAGAGCCTCGTCTAAAAAGTGGGAACCGTTGTTTCAAATGGTCAATGGGTCACACACGTATATAGGTCCCATCGCATTCGCTGATCCTTCCGAAGCGTTATGCGTGTTGCTCCCTCTTCGTTCTTTTTTCGTTCATGATTTGCCTATCTGATGCGCTCCGAGTCGGCTAGGATCGGAGATTAAGGAAGTGTTGCAGGAGGCATCCATTCGCATCATCGGCATCGATCCGGGCCTTCGCCGCACCGGCTGGGGCGTCGTCGAGACGCTCGGCAACTCGTTGCGCTTCGTCGCGAGCGGTACGGTGACCTCCGACAACAAGCTGGACCTCGCCTCCCGGCTTCGCCAGATACATGACGGGCTGACCGAGGTGGTCCACACCCATCAGCCCGACGAGGCTGCGGTCGAGCAGACCTTCGTCAACAAGGATGCCGTTGCTACGCTCAAACTCGGCCAGGCGCGCGGCATCGCCATGCTGGTGCCGGCGCTCGCCGGCCTGCCGGTCGCCGAATACGCACCCAACGCGGTGAAGAAGGCGGTCATCGGCGTCGGCCATGGCGACAAGAAGCAGATCCACATGATGGTCAAGGTGCTGATGCCGAAAGCAAGCTTCGACACCGACGACGCGGCCGACGCGCTCGCTATCGCCATCTGCCATACCCATCATCGCCAATCGGCACAGGCGAGGGCCTTGATGGCGGGGCGTTGATGCAGTGGCCGACCAAGACCGGATGTTCTTGACATGTTCCATTTCCGTCAATAGGTATTACCGGCAGGTATTACTTTCGCTGAAATGGAAGGCGAGCGGCAGGTGAGGGTGACGGAAAAAGGTCAAGTGACGATCCCCAAGGCGATCCGCGACAAGCTCGGCATCGTGCCGGGCAGCGAGGTGGACTTCGTCGATACGGGTGACGCGGTGCGGCTCGTTCGCACCTGTGCGGACGACGATCCTGTCGTTTGGAACCGGGCATTCGATCGGCATGTGGCAGAGATGCGCGGTACGATCGATACCGACGGGATGGACGGCAAGTCCTATGTGGACTGGTTGAGGGGACCCCGTGAAGACCTCGACGTTGATTGATACCAACATCTTCATCGATATGCTGGGCACCGGGCAGTTTTTCGAGGAATCGATCGAGGCCGTCAGGCAAGAGTGCCGGAGCGGCGAGATTGTCCTCAGCGCGATCGTCTGGGCGGAGCTCGCCGTGCCGATGCGGGAAGAAGAGCTGTTCTCGCGGGTCGCTTGGATGCGACCGCGTCGGGAGCCGTTTCCGTTCGAGGCCGCGTTTCCGGCCGGGCGGGCGCATCGGCTCTACCGTTCGCGCGGTGGGGGGCGGGAGCGCACTCTGCCTGATTTTCTGATCGGCGCGCACGCCTTCGTTCGCGGCCATCGGCTGTTGACGCGGGATGCCTCCCGCTACCGAAGTTATTTTCCCGATCTCGAGATCGTTTCGCCGGAGACCCATCCATGATCGGAAAGCTGAAGGGCACCGTCGACGAGATCGGCGAGGATCATGTGGTCGTGGACGTCCACGGTGTCGGCTACATCGCCTATTGCGGGACGCGCACGCTGGCGTCCTTGCCCGGGCCAGGCGAGGCGATCGTGCTCTTCGTCGAGACGTATGTTCGCGAGGACATGATCCGCCTCTACGGTTTTTCCTCAGCCGTCGAGCGGGATTGGTTCCGGCTGCTGCAGACCGTCCAGGGCGTCGGCGCAAGGGTGGCGCTGGCGGTGACAGGCACGCTGTCGACCGGTGATCTCGCCAACGCGATCGCGCTGCAGGACAAGGCGATGGTGGCGCGTTCGCCGGGCGTCGGGCCGAAGGTGGCGGCGCGCATCGTGGCGGAATTGAAGGACAAGGCGCCGGCCTTCTCCGGCGCCGGATCGGACGAAAGCTACGGGCTGAAACGCGAGCTCGGCGAGGGCGTCGCGCCGGCACCGATCAGCGATGCGGTCTCGGCGTTGGTCAATCTCGGCTATGCGCGGGACCAGGCGGCCAATGCCGTGGCCAAAGCCGTGCGGGACGGAGCCGAGGACGCGGATTCGGCGACGCTGATCCGGCTGGGGCTGAAGGCACTGAGCCGCGGCTAGGTGGGTTGTGCGAGGAAGAAATCCTTACTATTTTGGTGTGTAAGGATGGCGATTGGAGTAAGGAGATGGGTATTCTCGGAACCGTTACCTCCAAGGGGCAAACGACGATTCCCAAGGCGGTTCGTGATGAGCTTGGGCTGGAGGATGGATCCCGTATCGAATGGGAGATTACCGACGGCAAGGCTTCTATCATCCCGCGAACATTGAGGATGATCGATCTCGCGGGTGTTCTGGGCAATCCTCTCGGACGCCCGACGACCATCGAGGAGATGGACGAGGCGGTTGCGGCCGCGGTGGCGCGTCATGTCCTCGGCGAGGACGATGGTGATTCCGCGTGACGACCCGAATTGGCGTCGACACGAATGTTCTCCTGAGATTGTTTGTAACGGACGATAGTGTCCAGTTCGAAGCGTCCAAGAAGTTTTTCGCGGCTTCGTCGAAGGGCCAAGCGATCTTCGTCAATCAGCTGGTGCTCGTCGAATTCGCCTGGACTTTACGCTCTCGCTATCGGCTGTCAGCCGACCAAATTCTGGATGTCATCGAGCAGATTTCGCAGCGGGCGGATGTCGAAATCGAGAATGCTGCTCTGGTCGGTTCTGCCCTTGATATGGCACGGGAAGGCGTGGGATTCTCCGATGCGTTGATCGCGGCCAGGAACACGCATCACGGATGTGAGAATACGGTTACGTTCGACAAGCGCGCGGCAAAGGTCATTCCTTCGATGAAGCTCCTTTCATGAGCGACACCCGTCTCATCACCCCGGATCAGCGCGGCGAGGACATCGACGCCACACTGCGGCCACAGCGGCTCGACGATTTCGTCGGGCAGACGGCAGCGCGGGCCAATCTGAAGGTCTTCATCGAGGCCGCGAAGACCCGGGGGGAGGCGCTCGACCACGTACTCTTCGTCGGTCCGCCAGGCCTCGGCAAGACGACACTGGCGCAGATCATGGCCAAGGAACTCGGCGTCAACTTCCGTTCGACATCGGGGCCGGTTATCGCCAAGGCCGGCGATCTCGCGGCGCTTCTGACCAATCTGGAAGAGCGCGACGTCCTGTTCATCGACGAGATTCATCGCCTCAGCCCGGCTGTCGAGGAGATTCTCTATCCGGCGATGGAGGATTTCCAGCTCGATCTGATCATCGGCGAGGGGCCGGCCGCGCGTTCGGTGAAGATCGACCTGTCGAAGTTCACCTTGGTCGCCGCGACGACGCGGGTGGGGCTTTTGACGACGCCTTTGCGCGACCGCTTCGGAATCCCCGTGCGGCTGAATTTCTACACGGTCGAGGAGCTTGAGCACATCGTTCGGCGCGGTGCCCGACTGATGGGCCTGCCGATGGCCGAAGAGGGTGGACGAGAAATCGCCCGCCGGGCGCGCGGCACACCGCGCATCGCCGGCCGGCTGCTGCGGCGGGTGCGCGATTTCGCCGATGTCGCGGGCGTGAGCGAGGTTGACCGCAAGGTCGCCGACGCGGCGTTGACGCGGCTGGAGGTCGACAGTCTCGGCCTCGACCAGCTCGATCGGCGCTATCTCGACCTCATCGCGTTGAATTTCGGCGGTGGCCCCGTCGGGATCGAGACGATCGCCGCTGCGCTGTCGGAGCCGCGTGACGCCATCGAGGACATCGTCGAGCCCTATTTGCTGCAACAGGGCTTCCTCCAGCGCACCCCGCGCGGCCGGCTTTTGACGCAGCACGCGTTCCGGCATATCGGCCTCGCCGTGCCGCCGAGCTATCAGGGGTCGCAGTCAGCGCTGTTCGAGGACGATCCGAACAACTGATCACCCGGTGGTCGGCGAAACGGAACCCTTCAACGGCTTGTCGCTGGTCCGCATGTCGCGAGACGTCGCTGTCCGATCGATTCCGGTTCGGCGCAGGCGCGGATGGGCCAATTGTTGGTCGAATCGCCGGCCCGCCGCCTCAATGGTTTCGAGTGAGGCCCCGGCGAGCGCCGTCTTGGATAGTGCCAGCAGGGCTTCCTTCTGGTCGCGCAACCCACGAAGCTCCTCGGGCGTCCCGCAAGCTGGTGCGATCCGTGCCAGCGAGTCGATGAAATGTTCACCGGCAATCATGTCGGTCGCCGCGTATTGGCGCAGATGGCCGAAGGAATGGTCGAGATAGCCGGCAAAGGTCAGCGCACCGCCGATCACGCGGAGCTTCCGATTGTCGTCAATCCGGAGTGGATCGGGCGCGGCGCGCCCGGCCAGACCGGATAAGGCGGCGGCGAGCCAATCCAGGCAAGTGACTGCCGTGAACGGGTCATTGATCCCCGGTGAGAGTGCGCGGGCGGCAATCTCGACCAGTTCGTCGAACAGGAAAAGCAGGTCCTGGGACACGCTACGGGTTTGGCCGAGAGCGACGGAGGCGAGTAGGGCGCCGCGCGCCTTGTCGGTTACCCGTTCGCTGGGCCAGACATCGAATAACACGATGCCTGAGTGCGCGAAGGTGCCGGGTCGGCAATTCATCCTGACGATCACATCGTGGTCGCGGGCCGCATGCATCAACGTTTCGTAGTCGATGACCTGGATATAGCCCGTCTCGTTCGCTTCGAGCTCGCTATAGGGGGCGATGGCGGCGTCATCCGCCGTGTCGGGGCGGAAGCAGGCGGGTACTTGCCAAAGGGTATTGGCGCGGTCGTCCGCCTCGGCGGGATGTCCGACGTTGATCGGAAAACGGTACTCGATATCGCGGAGCAAGCCTTTGCCGATGCCGGCGATGACGTTCGAGATGTGGATGGTCGACGGCACATGATGGATAAAGAAGATCAGGATGCCGATCGATCCGATCGCCAGCACGATGGCGCCGAAGATCGCAATGTTGGGAACGAACATCGCGGCGTAGATGTCCTCGCTGCCGCCATTTCGAACGCTGCGCAGGACCAGCATCGAATAGACGAAGGTGGCGACGAAGACCCCGAGCGTGACCTGGTTGCCGCGATCGTTCATGAAGTTGGTGAGCAGGCGGGGGCCATAGCTTCCCGAGGCGAAGACGACGGTCGCCATGGTCACCGAGAACACCGTGCCGGCGACGCCGATCATCGAGCCGCCGATGGCCGACAGGATCGAACGGGCACCGTCTGGCTGCGTGGCGAAGAAGAAGGGATTGTCGCCGAACGCGTCCGGCGGGACACGCAGGTCGATCTCGATCAGCACGAAGGCCAGGATCGCGGCGCCGACGGCCATGATGGAGGGAATGAACCAGTAGCTGGCGCCGATGCGCTCGTAATATTGGAGGAAAAGTGCGTGCATCGGGCCTCGAATGCTGAGGGTCATGGAATAGGACCTATGATCTATACGGCCAGGTCCGGTCTGCAAGGCGCGGCCTGTTCGGCCGAGCACCAACAGGCTCCGCCAGACATGCGGGAATTAGCAATGATCCATGCCTTTTCGAGGCTGATGATATAGCCCGCATGCCTCCGCGGAAACTCCTTGTCCGGTCCGACGTCGTCGGATATGCGGACGGCTACGCTGAGAAGTGGGCAAGGCGACGGGCGCGCGTTTCGGGCCGTCTAGTCGGCCGAGCCAGCGCCCCCGGGGCGGCGCAGATATGAGGGCGCGTGATGACCGATCAATTGGCCGGCCGCCTCACACCAAGCGGTCACGAGCTGCGGATTCGCGTCTATTTCGAGGACACGGATTTTTCCGGTGTCGTCTATCATGCGCGCTATCTGAATTTTCTCGAGCGAGGACGGTCGGACCTTCTGCGTCTGAAGGGTATCGGGCACGGCGAGCTGCTGGCGGGAAAATACGGGCCGTCGATGGCGTTCGCGGTCCGGCACATGGATATTGATTTCCTGCGACCGGCGCGGATCGACGACGTCCTGACTGTGGAGACCAGAACACACCGTCTCGGCGGGGCGCGCATCCTCTTGATCCAGCGCATCACGCGCGGCGAGGAGGCGCTGATCGAGGCCAAGGTCAAGGTGGCGGTGATCTCGCCCGAGGGCAAGCCCATGCGGATGCCGGCGGCTGTTCTGGCGCAACTGGCGCCGGCAGGGGACTGAGAGGCTCGCTCGGGAGCCGGCGGGGCGCTAACGGATCGTTAACCCTACCGATGCATCAATCAAATTGAACCAGTTTTACGCAAAGTACGCCATTCTTTCACCGGATTCGCTTGTGAAAGGGCATCAAGGGTTTACGCGAGCGAGCGGTACGCTGGCGCATGTCGAGCCGGTCGTGTTCGCGGCAGGGGCCACCCGCGATGGGTTGTCATGCCGATGGTTCCGCATATCGAGGATGTTGGGGAATGGACGGAGAAGTCGTTCAGGGAACGCTAGCCGCCGCCGGCACGGTGTCGCTGTGGGATTTGTTCTGGCAGGCGGGCTTCGTGGTCAAGCTGGTCATGATCGGACTGTTGTTCGCTTCGGTCTGGACCTGGGCGATCATCATCGACAAGTCGATGCGCTACGGGCGCTTCCGCCGTCAGCTCAACAAGTTCGAGAGCAATTTCTGGTCCGGCCAGTCGCTTGAGGAACTCTATCACAGCCTCTCGGAGCGCAAGACGTCGGGAATGGGCGCGCTGTTCGTCGCGGCCATGCGCGAATGGAAGAAGTCGTTCGAGAAAGGCGCCCGCTCGCCGGTCGGCCTGCAGACCCGCATCGACAAGGCGATGGACGTGACCCTGGCGCGTGAGATGGACAGTCTGGAGTCGCGCCTGGGATTCCTGGCGACGATCGGCTCGGCGGCACCCTTCGTCGGACTGTTCGGCACCGTCATCGGCATCATGACCTCGTTCCAGGCGATCGCCGGCTCGCAACAGACCAGCCTCGCCGTCGTCGCGCCGGGTATTGCCGAGGCGCTGCTGGCGACCGCGATCGGCCTGGTCGCGGCGATTCCGGCGGTGGTCGCCTACAACAAGCTGTCGTCGGACGCCGGCAAGCTGGGGATGCGGCTCGAGGCCTTCGCGGACGAATTCTCGGCGATCCTGTCGCGGCAGATCGACGAAAAGCTGCCTTCGCGCTAAGCGCGACCCGAGAAGCGCGACCGTTTTTGGTCGGAAAGGTAACCAGCCATGGGCATGTCAGCGGGATCAGGGCGATCCTCGGGATCGCGCCGTCGCCGCGGTCGGCGCCAACCGATGAGCGAAATCAACGTCACGCCGATGGTCGACGTGATGCTGGTGCTGTTGATCATCTTCATGGTCGCGGCGCCTTTGTTGACCGTCGGCGTGCCGATCGAGCTGCCGGAAACCCAAGCCAAAGCACTGAATTCCGAAAGTCAGTCGATCACCATCTCGGTGAATTCGAGCGGCGCCGTCTATTTGAACGACACCGAGATTCCGATCGACGAGGTTGTGGCCAAACTCGAAGCGGTGGCGAAGGCCGGCTACAAGGAGCGGATTTTCGTGCGCGGCGACCGCGCGGCGGATTACGGCACGGTCATGAAGGTCATGGCCCGGATCTCGGCGGCCGGTTTCCGCAATATCGGTCTTGTCACCGATCAAGACCTCAACGCGTAACCAAATCGGGTCTCCATGAAATCCGGCGTCGTTGTCTCCACGATCCTGCATACGGCGGTCCTGACCTGGGGCCTGGGGTCGCTGTCGGCGCCCGAGCCGTTGGAGGTCGCGAACATCGAGTCCTTCCCGGTCGAGATCGTGCCGATCGAGTCGCTGTCGCAGTCTGTGGTCGGCGCCAAGGATGCGCCGATGACCGAGACGCCCGCGCCCAAGCCGACGGAAAAGCCGCAGACGCTGCCGATGCCGGCCGAGAATGTCGGCAACAACGAGGCTGATCTGGAGACGCCGCCGACGCCCGTCGACCGACCGAAGGCGAGCGAACAGGCCGCGGCGGCAAAGCCTGCGGAAGCTCCGGCCCCCGAGCCGCAACCCGAACCAGAACCGGCGCCGCCCCCTCCGGCCGATACGCCGCCTCCGCCGCCGAATCCGGTGACGGCCGAAACGCCGGCAGAAACACCGCCGCCGGTCGACGCGGTCGAGCAGGCCATCGCGTCCGCCGAGGCGGCCCCGGCCGAACCTCCGTTGCCGCAGAACGTGCCAGTGCCCTCGACGAAGCCTAAACCGCCCGCGCCGGTGGTGGCGGAAACCAAGCCCGAGCCGAAAAAGCCGGAGCCGGCGAAAGAGACCAAGACCGCCGAGACGCGGACGCCGGAGGAGAGCCAATTCGACGCCGACAAGATCGCCGCACTGCTCAACAAGGAGCAATCGGCCGGTGGTGGTGCGAAGCGCTCTGAGGAGCAAGCCTCGCTCGGGACCGAGCGCCAGACGGGCGCCAAGCTTTCCCAGAGCGAGCTCGACGCGCTGCGCGGGCAGATTCAGCGATGCTGGTCGCCACCGTCCGGCGTGTCGGAAGCCGGTTCACTGCGGATATCGATCCAGATGCGCCTCGATTCGTCTGGTCAGCTTGAAGCCCGTCCGGAAATCGTCAACGGCGGCGGCAGCTCGATGATCGAGCGGATCGCTGGAGAGGCCGCGCTTCGTGCCGTGCAGCGCTGCGCTCCGTACAACTTGCCGGCGGAAAAATATGAAACCTGGGCCGACGTCGTTGTCAATTTCGATCCGAGCCAGATGTTCTGATGCCAAGGACGAGCGATCAACCGCGCCGCGAAGCGTATAGCGGCGTCATACAATCTCCCGATTGCGTGTTAGGACGATCGAAACGGCGCCGTTGGGCCGCGCGAACGCAATCGGCGACGACCACGTTGGATCCCGCCCAACGCGCGGCACAGGCGGCGAACCGGTAGCAATTCAAACGAAAGGCGCAGCCGCTTAGCGGCGTTGCCGCCTCCGAACTCAACGGAAGATCGTGGAATGAAAACGAGCATCAGAGGCGTTCTTATGGCCATCGCGGCGATCGCCGGTGCCATACTGTTCGCGGCGCCAGCCTCGGCGGTTGTCGAAATCGATATCACCCAGGGCAATGTCGAGCCGCTGCCTATCGCGATCACCGACTTCCAGTCGCAGGACGGGATCGGGCAGCAGATTGCCGGAGTGGTCCAGGCCGACCTGAAGCGCTCGGGCCTGTTCGCGCCGATCGACAAATCCGCCTTCATTCAGAAGGGCCTGACCGTCGACACGAGCCCGACGTTCACCGACTGGACGGTCATCAATGCCCAGGCGATCGTCGTCGGTCGTGTGACGCCGGAAGCCGACGGGCGCCTGCGGGTTGAATTCCGGCTCTGGGATACCTTTGCCGGCCAGCAACTCGACGGTCAGCAATTCTATACCAATCCGGAGAACTGGCGCCGCGTCGCGCACATCATTGCCGACGCGATCTATCAGCGCCTGACCGGAGAGAAGGGCTATTTCGATACCCGCATCGTGTTCGTGTCCGAGAGCGGCGCCAAGGACAAGCGGGTCAAGCGGCTGGCAATCATGGACCAGGATGGCGCCAATGTGCGTTTCCTCACCCAGGGCAACGACCTCGTCCTGACGCCGCGCTTTTCGCCGAGCCGGCAGGAAGTCACCTACATGTCGTTCGGCGACGGCGAGCCACGGGTCTATCTCCTGCAGTTGGAGACCGGCCAGCGCGAAATCGTCGGAAACTTCCCCGGCATGACCTTCTCTCCACGCTTCTCTCCGGACGGCCAGAAGGTCATCATGAGCCTGCAGCAGGACGGCAACGCCAACATTTACGCCATGGACTTGCGCTCGCGCGCGACCACCCGGCTGACCTCAACGACGGCGATCGACACTTCGCCATCCTATTCGCCGGATGGCCAGCGCATCGTGTTCGAATCCGATCGCGGCGGCCGGCAGCAAATCTACGTGATGAACCCTGACGGCTCCGGCCAGCAACGCATCTCTTTCGGCGACGGCTCGTACTCGACCCCCGTATGGTCGCCGCGCGGCGATCTCGTCGCCTTCACCAAGCAGAGCGGCGGCCAGTTCCAGATTGGCGTCATGCGCCCGGATGGTTCGGGCGAGCGCATTTTGACCTCCGGCTTCCATAATGAGGGGCCGACCTGGGCGCCGAACGGCCGCGTGCTGATGTTCTTTCGCGACATCAAGGGCGGTGGTGGCCCGCAGCTCTATTCGATCGATCTCACCGGCTATAACGAGCAGAAGATTCCGACGCCCGGCTTTGCCTCGGACCCGGCCTGGTCACCCTCGCTCGAATAGGCCGCCCGCCGGACTTAATAGGCAAGGCGTCCGAGGGCTTGGGATCCATCCAAACGCCGGTCCCGTATTCCGGCCGATCCGGGAGGCAGCCCGGAGTAAGCTTGGGGGTGCATTGTCGCCAGTGTGTTGCCTGCATGCACCAGTCGGCGGCTGCCTACCCCGTCGTCGCCACGTCGCTGTATTCTAGCGAGAAATCAATGAGATCAGCGCTTCACGATATCGTCAAAAGCCGACCGTTTTTTACGACGCGTTAAACATCGTCAGGGTAAACATCGGGTAACAGGGACTCATCTGATTTGAAGGAGCTGGCCATGCGCCGGACCAATTTTGGGGTTAAGAGCCGCATTGCGCTTGTACTCGTCGCCAGCTTGGCGATCGCTGGCTGTGCCAGCAAGAAGGACGGGCTGCCGGATAACGCGGCGGGGCTCGGCCTTGGCGCTGGTGGCGTTGGCGGCAGCGCAGCGCCTGGAACGAGCCAGGACTTCACGGTCAATGTCGGCGATCGCGTGTTCTTCGATACCGATTCCTCGTCGATCCGTGCCGACGCCCAGCAGACCCTCGCGCGCCAGGCTCAGTGGCTGAACCAGTATCCGCAGTATTCGATCGTGATCGAAGGCCATGCGGACGAGCGCGGTACCCGCGAGTACAACCTTGCGCTGGGCGCCCGGCGTGCCTCGGCCACTCGCGACTATCTGTCCCAGCGGGGCGTGGCGGCCAACCGCATCCGGACGCTTTCCTATGGCAAGGAGCGCCCGGTGGCGGTTTGCGACGATATCTCCTGCTGGTCGCAGAACCGGCGCGCTGTCACCGTTCTCGGCGGCGCCGGAAGCTAACCGGGTCCGAGAGACCAGCATTGACGCGTGGCGGCCCTTCGGGGCCGTTTCACGTTGGCGCTCCGAGAAGAGTGTTCATGGTGTCAAATTTTGGCCGAACTCGCTCGTTCCATGCTAAATGCGACCAAGCGTCGAAAGAGCCGGGCCTCGACGGTTGAACGGACCCGCTCGCATCGCATTAGAGCGCCGTGCGTCCATCCGGACGTACAAAGGACGCTCTAACATTTTGATTGAGCATCGGAATGATCCAAAAACCGGATTCCACTTTTTGGTCCGATGCTCTAGCCTTCCATTGTCGAGAGAACCGTTGTCCATGACCTGCCGACCGCCGATCCTTGCCGCTTCCTGCCTTGCCTTGCTGATGGGCGTTTCGTCCGGTGCATCCGCGTATGAACCTGCTTTCGGTCTCGTCGCGGAGCGATCCAGCGGCGCGGGGGCAGCTTCTCTCGAGGAGGAAAACGCCGCTTTCCATCGCGAACAACCGGTCCGTCTGGCGCAGGCCGGCGACGCGATCGTTCGGCTTAATCATCTCGAGGATGAAATCCGCCGGCTCAACGGCAGGGTGGAGGAACTCAGCTTCCAGTTGCTCCAGGCGCAGGAAGACATGCGCAAGCAGCAGGAGGACAACGAGTTCCGCTTCCAGGAAATCGAAAAGGGAAGCGGCTCCGGTTCGACCGGTGAACGGCGCGGCGACGCGGCTCCCGCGGCGGACACAGATCCGGTTCGTATGGCCGCTCGCGGCGACTCGGCGAAGGATACATCCGGCGACGACGGCATCGGCCGCATTCTCGAGGGAGGCCTCGATACGGGTTCTTCCAGCGCCCCGACGAGGGACGCTTCAAACGCAACCACGACCGGTTCGTCGAGCACGGTCGCCGCAGTAACGCCGGAAGGGGCGGGGGATCTGTACGCCCTTGCCTACAATTATCTCCTGGCCGGGGATTACCAACTCGCCGAGCAGTCGTTTCGGCAATATGCGCAAACCTATCCGAACGCGAAGGATACGCCGGACGCGGAATATTGGCTGGGCGAAAGCCTGTTCCAGCAGCAGAAATACGCCGATGCCGCAGAAACCTTTCTCGATGCGCAGAAAAACTATCCCAAGAACAGCAAGGCGCCGGACATGATGCTGAAGCTCGGCATGTCGTTGGCCAAGCTCGACAACCGTGAGACCGCCTGCGTGACCTTCAAGGAAGTGGCGCGGCGCTATCCGACGATGAGCGCCAGTGTGAAGAGCAAGCTGGCCAGCGAGGCGAAGGCGGCAAACTGCTGAACGCGGAATCGGCCATCACAGCAAGCTTCCGCCTCCCGGAGGTTCCGCCAGGCGCCCAACCGCTTTCGTCGCGCGATCTCTGCGATTGTCTCGCCACCGCGATGGCGCGAGCCGCCAGCCGCATCGGCCGACCGAAACGCGCGGTGCTCGCGGTATCTGGCGGTCCAGACTCGCTGGCGCTGCTCCTGGCGGCGAGCGACGCGCGAAAAACCCCAGTTCTTTCCGACATCCAATTCGACGTCGTGACCGTCGATCATGGATTGCGCCAACGATCGGCCATCGAGGCGGATTTCGTCGCCAGCATCGCGCGTAGCCTTGCGCTCCCGCACAAAACGATGCGCTGGGCAAAGCCGGCCCACAGCGGCAACCTTCCCGCGGCCGCCCGCCGCGCCCGTTATGGCCTCCTCCTAGACGCGGCCCGCCAGAGCGGCGCAACCGTTATTCTGACCGCCCATCATCAGGACGACCAGTTGGAGACGCATCTCCTCGCGCGGGCGCGGGCGGCAGGTAACACAGGGTTGGCCGGCATGCGCTGGGTTCGTGATATCGCGCCCGGTGTAGCCCTCGTGCGTCCGTTTCTCGATGTGCCGGGCGGCCGGCTGAAAGCGACGGTCGCTGCCGCGGGGATGCGGGCCGTCGACGATCCCACCAATGCCGACGTGACCTACCATCGTGTCCGGCTGCGTCAGCAGTTGGCTGCCGGCGACATCGACCGGCGCCGACTGGAAATGGAGATCGCCAGTCATGCCGCGCGTCGTGACGCGGGCGAGGCAAAGCTGGCGGCGACGATCGGCACCATGGCGGCCAAGGGTGAATTCGCCGCCAGCGGCGGCGGCACGCTGGTTTTCGATCGTGCGGCGTTGGCCGCGATCGAACGCTCGACGGCGTTTTTGCTGATGCAGCGCGCCATCGCAGCTGTCGCGGGCGGCGACTACGCTCCGGGCGGGCGTTCCGTTATGCGCCTCGTCGATGCACTACGCGGGCCCGACGATCGGATCGCGGTGTCGCTCGGCGGGGCGCTGGTCGACGCACGATCCAGCGTTACGGTCGTGCGTGAGTTCGGACGCACGGGAATCGCCGGCCTGGCGCCGGCTGATCTCGCGAGCCACGTGGTTTTCGATGGCCGCTTCGATATCCGCCTCAGTCGCGACCATTGTAACCGTGGGGCGGGGATCGTCGCCTTCGGATCGCTGGGACGGGGCAACCGGATCGAACAATCCTTGCCCGTTCTGACAGTCGGGACCACTCTTGTCGCGGTGCCGGAGGCGCTGGCGCGAAAGGCCGGCGCCGGCGTCGACCGGCTCGAAATCGCCTCGCTGGTCGCGTGGCGTTTGATGCGTGATCTGCCGCTTTCGCGGTGCGATGCGGCGGTCGGAATGGTGACTGCAGTAACCAAAGGGCCAGAGAGCCCAAGCATTTTGCCGCAAAAGCGCCCGATGATGTTGGCAAGGAGGGGCTCACCACCTATCTTTGATGAAATCGTCTGAGCGGTCTCGGGCGGCCATCCCAGGATGACTGATGAACCAGAATTTTCGAAACTTCGCCCTCTGGGCGATCATAGCGCTGCTTTTGATCGCTCTGTTCCAGCTGTTTTCGAATGGCTCGCAGACCGCCGGAACCCGCGAGGTCCCCTATTCGCAGTTCCTGTCCGACGTCGATTCGGGCCGGGTGCAATCGGTGGTTATCCAGGGACCGCGGATCAGCGGAAAATATACCGACGGCGCCACGCCGTTCCAAACCTACGCGCCGGAAGACCCGGCGTTGGTCGGGCGGCTTGAGTCGAAGAACATTCAGATCAATGCCGCTCCTCCGGGCGATAACACTAATCCAATCTGGTCGATGCTGTTGTCGTTCGGTCCGATCCTCCTGATCCTCGCGGTCTGGATCTTCCTGATGCGGCAGATGCAGGGCGGCGCGGGCGGCAAGGCGATGGGCTTCGGCAAGTCGAAGGCCAAGCTTTTGACGGAAGCGCATGGCCGGGTCACCTTCCAGGATGTGGCCGGCGTCGACGAGGCGAAGCAGGATCTGGAGGAGATCGTCGAATTCCTGCGCGAGCCGCAGAAATTCCAGCGTCTGGGCGGCAAGATCCCCCGTGGCGTCTTGCTCGTGGGCCCTCCGGGCACGGGTAAGACCCTCTTGGCGCGTTCCGTCGCCGGCGAAGCGAATGTGCCGTTCTTCACGATTTCGGGCTCCGACTTCGTCGAAATGTTCGTCGGCGTCGGCGCGAGCCGCGTGCGGGACATGTTCGAGCAGGCCAAGAAGAACAGCCCCTGCATCATCTTCATCGATGAGATCGACGCTGTCGGGCGGCATCGTGGTGCTGGTCTCGGCGGCGGCAACGACGAACGTGAGCAGACGCTGAACCAGTTGCTGGTCGAGATGGACGGCTTCGAGGCAAATGAGGGGGTCATCCTGATTGCGGCGACCAACCGTCCGGACGTGCTCGACCCCGCGTTGCTGCGGCCGGGCCGCTTCGACAGGCAGGTGATGGTGCCGAATCCGGACGTCAACGGTCGCGAGAAGATCCTCAAGGTCCATGTCCGCAACGTGCCGTTGGCGCCCAATGTCGATCTAAGGACGATCGCGCGCGGCACCCCCGGCTTCTCGGGCGCGGATCTTGCCAATCTCGTCAACGAGGCGGCGCTGATGGCGGCGCGCCGCGCCAAGCGGCTGGTCACCATGCTGGAGTTCGAGGACGCCAAGGACAAGGTCATGATGGGCGCCGAGAGACGCTCCATGGCCATGACCGAAGAGGAAAAGAAGCTCACCGCCTATCATGAGGCCGGTCATGCTCTCGTCGGTATCTACGAGCCGTTCAACGATCCGCTGCACAAGGTGACGATCATCCCGCGTGGCCGGGCGCTGGGCGTCACCATGAACCTGCCGGAGCGCGACCGCTACGGCATGCGCAAGAACGAGATGGAAGCCCGGCTGGCGATGATTTTCGGTGGTCGTGCCGCCGAGGAGATCATCTATGGCCTGGAGAACGTCACCACCGGCGCCTCCAATGACATCCAGCAGGCGACCAACATGGCCCGCGCGATGGTCATGGAATACGGCATGAGCGATAAGCTGGGACGGCTGCGCTATAAGGACAATCAGGACGAGGTGTTCCTCGGTCATTCGGTCTCGCACCAGCAGAACATGTCCGAGGACACGGCACGGCTGATCGATTCGGAAGTGCGGGAAATCATCGAGGCGGCCGAGAACAAGGCGCGCCGTATCCTCAACGAGCATATCGACGATCTGCATATGATCGCCAAGGCTTTGCTCGAATACGAGACGCTTTCGGGCGTCGAGGTCCATGATCTGCTGGCGGGGCGGACCCTAGCCCGCGACATGGGCGATGATACGCCGCCGTCGCGCGGTTCCGCCGTGCCGAAGGCGGGGACCGGTCGGCCGGCGAGCCCGCGCGACGACAAGGCCGGCGACGGACTCGAACCGCAGCCGACCTGACCGGACGGTTTCGGACCCAAATGCAAGGAAAAGAGCGGCTTGGTGCCGCTCTTTTCCTTTGCAAGAGGCGGCTTCGCGTCGTGTGTCGTTGGCCGCACCATCCTGGTAACCGATCCATGCGACATTGTGCGCGCCGAGCGCCGTCCGCTAGAAGGGGACGGGGCGTAACCATCAGCTGACGACGGGATCATCGATGGGCAGAAAATATTTCGGAACCGACGGCATCCGGGGCACGGCGAATCGGCATCCGATGACGCCGGAAATCGCCATGAAGGTCGGTATGGCCGCGGGGCTCGCCTTCCAGCGTGGCAGCTACCGACATCGCGTGGTGATCGGCAAGGACACGCGGTTGTCGAGCTACATGATCGAGAACGCGATGGTCGCCGGATTTACGTCAGCGGGCATGGACGTCTTTTTGCTCGGCCCGATGCCGACCCCGGCCGTTGCGATGTTGACCCGCTCGCTGCGCGCCGACATCGGCGTCATGATCTCCGCATCCCACAATCCGTTCGAGGACAACGGGATCAAGCTATTCGGCCCCGAGGGCTACAAGCTCTCGGACGATATCGAACAGACCATCGAGGGCCTTCTCGACCAGGATCTGAGCGCGCGCCTCGCCACCGGAAACCGGCTTGGGCGTGCCAAGCGCGTGGACGGCGTGCATGATCGCTACATCGAGTTCGCCAAGCGGACGCTGCCGCGCGAGCTTTCGCTCGAAGGAATTCGGGTCGCGATTGATTGCGCGAACGGCGCCGGGTACAGCGTTGCGCCCGAGGTCCTCTGGGAACTCGGGGCGGAAGTCATCAAAATCGGGATCAGTCCCGACGGTACGAACATCAACCACAATTGCGGCTCGACAGCTCCGGGAGCGCTCGCCGCCAAGGTGAAGGAAGTTCGGGCGGACATCGGGATCGCCCTCGATGGTGACGCTGATCGCGTGCTGATCGTCGACGAGCGCGGTTCGGTTGTCGACGGCGACCAGTTGATGGCGGTGATCGCCGAGAGCTGGTCGGAGGACGGCCGCCTGGCCGCCGGCGGCATCGTCGCGACCATCATGTCCAATCTCGGCCTTGAGCGCTTTCTGGAAGCTCGGCACCTGCAACTCGCCCGCACCAAGGTCGGCGATCGCTACGTGGTCGAACATATGCGCGAGCACGGCTACAATGTCGGCGGGGAGCAGTCCGGCCATATCGTCCTCTCCGACTTCGGGACGACCGGCGACGGGCTGGTCTCGGCGCTTCAGGTTCTCGCTGTCGTCAAGCGAAAGGGGGGAACGGTGTCGGAAGTCTGCCGACGGTTCGACCCGGTGCCGCAGATTTTGAAGAACGTGCGGTTTTCGGGCGGGGAGCCTTTGGAGCGAGACCGCGTGCAGGACGCGATTAGCGCCGGGCGGGAGCGTTTGGGCAATAGTGGGCGGTTGGTGATCCGTCCGTCCGGGACCGAGCCATTGATCCGGGTGATGGCTGAAGGCGACGATCGGGCGCTGGTGTTGTCCGTGGTGGACGACATCGTCGGTGCTCTCAAGCAAGCCGCTGCGTAAAGCCCCAATTGCATCGGTTTTGTGCTAATTTTTTCGTGTAAACCCTCAGTTAACCAATGCGATTTACCGTGTTCATTAAGGTAACGGTGTGCCAATCCCGGCAGCCGATTGAACCGGAGATGATCGCTATGAATTCGAGACTTGTGACGACCGTCGCCGTCGTCGGTGCGTTGTCCTTACTCGCAGCCACCGCCAACGCCGCCGATGTTATCGAGGAGCCCCCGGTGTACATCCCACCGGCGCCGGTGGAAGAAGTGTCGACTGCGGGCTGGTACCTGCGCGGTGACGTCGGCTACGTTTTCGAGAGTGAAACCTCGGGCAAATATGGCTATTTGCGCGGCGGCTACGGCGGCGGCGACTTCGTCCAGTACTATCACTATGACAACATCGAAACCGACAGCGCCTTCATGGTCGGCGGCGGTCTCGGCTATCGCTTCAATGCATTCGCCCGCATGGACCTGACGGCCGACTACTTCACTGCGGACGTGACGGGTTCGTCGAACTGCGTCGATGTACCGAGCGCCTATTGCAGCTATGCGGACAGCTCGGAGATCGACGTCTGGACCGTGATGGCCAACGCCTATGTGGATCTCGGCACCTACGGACGGTTCACGCCTTATGTCGGCGGTGGCGCAGGTGTCGCCAACGTCTCCTACGGCACGATGAACAACAAGTTCGAATGCAATGGCGGCTTTACCGCAACCAACTGTGGCGAGACCTTCACTCACGAAGGAATGTCCGAGTGGCGCTTTGCTTATTCGCTCATGGCGGGCGCGAGCATCGACATCACGCAGAACCTGAAGTTCGACGCCGGATACAAGTATACCCGCATCGCCGAAGGCGAGGCGTTTGGTTGGGACGCGCAGGACATCGCCAACGGCGCCAGTGGCGTCCAGGGCTATGACCACGGCTACGATCTGCATGCGGTCCGCGCGGGCCTTCGCTACGAATTTGGCGGCGGTGGCTTCGGCAAGGGCAAGGGCAAGGCGCCGGTTTATGCTCCTGACCCGGTCTATGCGCAGGACGTAGTCTTCAAGTAAGCCAAGCGTTCGCAATCCACGGTTCAAAGAAAGGCCGCCGCCCGTGAAAGGGCGGCGGCGTTTCGCGTTCTGCCAGCACTTCGGATCCCGGGGGGTACCTCGCTCGGTCAACAATCACGGTTAAGGAACACGGTTAATCGGGCTTTAAGCTTTCACTGCGACGGTAACCACCAGACGCCACCTTCGCTTCGGCGGGTGGCATGAGGCGGAACGGCAGTGGGAAGCGGAGCCATGACTATCACCAGGACATTGATTGCGAGCGTACTCGCGCTCGGCACAACAATCCCGGCTGCTCAAGCCGCCGACCTGCCGCCGATCTATGCGGAACCAATCTACCAGGACGTCCCGGAACTGGTTCCGGTCGAGATCGGCAACGGCTGGTATTTGCGCGGGGACGTTTCCTACGACTTCGACAGCGACGTTTCCGTTGCAGGCAGCAGCCGGGCTGAAATGAAGTTCGAGAACGGCTACGACCTTGGGGCGGGGTTCGGTTATCGGTTCACGGACTTCTTCCGGGCCGACGTGACGGCGCGCTATTCGAAGTTCGATGTCAATTTCGGACCCGTCGCGACCTACAATCCCTATGTCCTCTCCAGCGACGCCGAGACGTGGGAACTGATGGCCAATGCCTATGTCGATCTAGGCACCTTCATCGGTTTCACGCCCTATCTCGGCGCCGGTGCGGGCGCGGTGCAGGTGGATTACGGCATCAACTGTACGAGTGGCACCAATGATTGCGCCACGGTGACCGGCGCGTCCTACGCTGACACCAAGGACTGGCGCTTCGCCTATTCCCTGATGGCCGGCGTCGCCTACGATGTGACGCAGAATGTCGCGATCGACATTGGCTACCGCTACCTCAACGTCGAAGCCGGCGATCTCTTCGGCCTGCAAGGCAACGGCATCGATTATGCGCTTCGGGACGATGGTTTTGATCGTCATACGATTCAGGTCGGCATCCGCTATTCGCTCTGGTAGGAGTTTCAGCTTCACCAAACAAACGGCGGGGCCTTGGCTCCGCCGTTTGTCGTTTCAGGCGCGGCACGGCGGGTCGCCGAATGTCCGCCGCCACCAAATTGCCGCTTGACCAAGGACCGGGAGGGGGAGTAGCGCCATCCGCGGGACACGCCTCCCCAACGAGGCGCTTCTATCTGTGAGGGTAGCTCAGATGGCAAATACCGCGAAGCCGGACCTGCGTCCGGCCAATCCCCGTTTTTCTTCCGGCCCCTGCGCGAAACGACCCGGTTGGTCGTTCGATGTGCTCGCCGATGCCGCGCTCGGTCGCTCGCATCGCGCCAAGGTCGGCAAATCCAAACTGCAACAGGCGATCGACGACACCCGGGATATTCTCGGCGTTCCTGCCGACTATCGCATCGGCATCGTGCCGGCGTCCGATACCGGCGCGGTCGAGATGGCGATGTGGTCGCTGCTCGGCGAACGCGGCGTCGATGTTCTGGCCTGGGAATCCTTCGGCGCCGGCTGGGTGACCGACGCGATCAAGCAGTTGAAGCTCGACGACGCGCGCAGCTTCGAGGCTCCTTATGGCGAGATCGTCGACTTCGCCCAGGTCGATTTCGACCGCGATGTTGTCTTTACCTGGAACGGCACGACGTCCGGCGTGCGGATGCCGAATGGCGACGCTATTCCGGCGGATCGCAAGGGCCTCACCATCTGTGATGCGACCTCGGCCGCGTTTGCGCAGGATCTGCCCTACGACAAGCTGGATGTCGTCACCTTCTCCTGGCAGAAGGTGCTTGGCGGCGAGGCGGCACACGGGATGCTGATCCTTAGCTCACGCGCGGTCGCGCGGTTGGAAAGCCACAAGCCGGCCTGGCCGCTGCCGAAGATCTTCCGCCTGACCAAGGGCGGCAAGCTCATCGAAGGCATCTTCAAGGGCGAGACGATCAACACCCCGTCCATGCTGTGTGTCGAGGACTATCTCGACGCGCTGGCGTGGTCGAAAGAGATCGGCGGCCTCGCAGCCCTGAAGGCCCGTGCGAACGCCAATCTCGCGGCCGTCGAGACCTATGTCGTGGCCAATCCGTGGCTGTCCTTCCTGGCCGCGGACAAGGCGCTGCGCTCCAATACCTCGGTCTGCCTCACCTTTGCCGATCCGGCGGTCAAGCGGCTCACGGCCGACCAACAGGCCGCCTTCGCGAAGAGCGTCGCCGCGCTGCTGGAGAAGGAGGGCGTGGCCCTCGACATCGGCGCCTATCGCGATGCGCCTCCGGGCCTGCGCATCTGGTGTGGCGCGACGGTCGAAACCGCCGACGTCGAAGCGCTGATGCCCTGGATCGGCTGGGCCTACGACGTTCAGAAGGCCGGCCTCGCGCAAGCGGCCTGACAGGCCCGCGTGGCTGACGGGGCTCCGATTCCAGAGCCTCCTCGTCCCGGCCTCGTGCCGGGACCCATTCCAAATCGCCAACACGAACCGATCGGATCGGGAAGAGCTCTCTCCTCGATCGAAATGCAGGCCGGAACGGCTTGGCATGGGTCCCGGCTCAGGGCCGGGATGACGATCGGAGAGGACGGCGCCCGTCTTACGCAGTGACGCGAAGTCCGCAGACCTCGTCGCTGCCTGTCACAAGGACCCCACCCATGGCACCCCGCGTTCTCGTTTCCGACAAACTGTCCCAGACCGCCGTCCAGATCTTCGCCGACTGTGGCATCGAGGTCGACTATATGCCCGATCTCGGCAAGGACAAGGACAAGCTCCTCGAAGTCATCGGTCAGTATGACGGCCTCGCGATCCGCTCGGCCACCAAGGTCACGGAAAAGCTCATCCAGGCCGCGACCAAGCTAAAGGTCGTCGGCCGCGCCGGCATCGGCGTCGACAATGTCGACATTCCGGCCGCCAGCCGGAAGGGAATCATCGTGATGAACACGCCCTTCGGCAACTCGATCACTACCGCCGAACACGCGATCGCGCTGATGTTCGCCGTCGCGCGCCAACTGCCCGCCGCCGACGCCTCGACCCAGGCCGGCAAGTGGGAGAAGAACCGCTTCATGGGCGTGGAGATCACCGGCAAGACGCTCGGCATCATCGGCTGCGGCAATATCGGCGCCATCGTCGCCGCGCGTGGCGTCGGGTTGAAGATGCGGGTCATCGCCTTCGACCCGTTCCTGTCGGCCGACCGCGCCGCGCAGCTCGGGATCGAAAAGGTGGAACTCGACGATCTCTTCAAGCGCTCCGACTTCATCACGCTGCACACGCCGATGACCGACAAGACCAAGGGCATCATCGACAAGGCGGCGATCGCCAAGATGAAGGATGGCGTCCGCATCGTGAACTGCGCACGCGGCGGCCTGATCGTCGAGGCCGATCTCGCCGAGGCGATCAAGTCCGGCAAAGTGGCCGGGGCCGGCGTCGACGTGTTCGAGGTGGAGCCGGCGACGAACTCGCCGCTCTTCGGTCTCGAGAACGTCGTCTGCACGCCGCATCTGGGCGCCTCGACCTCCGAGGCGCAGGAAAATGTCGCGCTCCAGGTCGCCGAGCAGATGTCGGACTATCTGATCCGGGGCGCGGTCGCGAACGCCATCAACATGCCGTCGATCACGGCCGAGGAGGCGCCGATCCTGACGCCCTTCGTCCAGCTCGCCGAGTGCCTCGGCGCCTTCGCCGGCCAGGTCACCGAGGAGGCGATCAAGTCGGTGGAAATCATCTATGACGGCAGCGTCGCGGCGATGAATACGCGGGCGCTGACCAGCGCGACGCTGGCCGGGTTGATCAAGAGCCAGGTCTCGGACGTCAACATGGTCTCGGCGCCGATCATGGCGAAGGAGCGCGGCATCCAGCTGACCGAGTCGCGGCGCGACAAGTCGGGCGTCTTCGACAGCTATATCAAGCTGACGGTCGTCACCGAAAAGCAGACCCGGTCCGTTGCCGGAACCGTTTTTTCCGACGGCAAGCCTCGCTTCATCCAGATCAAGGGCATCAATCTCGACGCCGAAGTCGGCCGGCACATGGTCTACACGACCAATAACGACGCGCCAGGCATCATTGGTCTGCTCGGCACGGTGTTCGGCAAGGCAGGCGTCAACATCGCCAACTTCCAGCTCGGTCGCGACCGGCCCGGCGGCAACGCGATCGCGCTGCTCTACGTCGATTCGCCGGTGCCTGAAGATGTGCTGGACGCGGTACGCGCCCACAAGGAGATCGCCAGCGCCAAACCCTTGCGCTTCGACGTCGCGGACGTCGCCGGCTGATTTGACAGGCCAGATCATCCTGATCGAGACGGCGTCCCGTGATTATCGGGGCGCCGTTTTTGTTTCCGGCGTTCGATGCCGTCTGGCAGCCCCGCGTTCGGCCAGCATGATGCCGCCGAGAACGAAGGCGAGCGCGATGATGTGGTAGGTGCGAAGTGTCTCGCCGATGACCAATACGGCGAGGATCGCGCCGAAGATCGGCACCAGATTAATGAACAGATTGGCGCGGTTCGGTCCGATCATCTCGACGCCGCGGATGTAGAGCGACTGGGCGATGAGCGAGGGAAAGATCGCCGTGTAGAGCGCGGCGGAGAGGCCTTGGCCGTCGGGCAGGCGCGTATCGCCCATGGCCCACTCCGCCGCCGCGAAGGGCACCGAGACGACCAAGGCGGAGGCGGCGAGCATGAAGATCGTCGAACGCCAGTTCAGCACCGGCTTGAACCGCAGGGCCACCGTGTAACCGCCGTAAAGCAGCACGGCGATCATCATCAAGGCGTCGCCGCGATTGAGGTCGAGGGCCAGAAGCGCCGACGGTTCGCCATGCGAGGCGGTCAGTACGACGCCGACCAAGGTCAGGGAGAAGCCGACGATTTGGAAGGACGAAACGGGCATGCGGAAGAGCAGGAAGTTCGCCATCAACACGATCAACGGCATCGCCGATTGCTCGATCGTCACGTTGATCGCCGTGGTGTAGTTCAACGCCAGATAGAAGATCGCGTTGAAGGTGGCGAAACCGAGCGCGCCGAGCGCGAAGAGAAACGGCAGGTTGCGCCGGATCACGGGCCACTCCCGGCGCACGTCGCGGAGCGCGAAGGGCGCCATGAACAGGCACGCGAAAGTCCAGCGTAGCAAGGTGAGCAGCATCGGCGAGACGTGCCCGACGGCGAGCTTGCCCGCGATCGCATTGCCGCCCCACAACAGGGCCACCGTCGCCAGGATAAGGTAAGGATGCCGGAAGCGAGATGTCATGGCTTTGCGTTTACGTGGACGGGGCCGGGTCGCATAGGGGGCTTGCGGTCAAATAAGCATGCCTGATGAAATTGGGGCTTTGCGCTCGCTGAGCGAACGAAGCCGCCCGGCCGGGCATTTTCCGCGAGTTCGGTCGCTTCACGCCCTCGCTTCCGGCGGGGTGCTTGACTATAGTCCGCGCGCCTCGCACCAGGCGGGCGGGCGAAAATTGCAAGAGGACTGTTAATGGCCAACGTCGTCGTCGTCGGATCGCAATGGGGAGACGAGGGTAAGGGGAAGATTGTCGACTGGCTGTCGGAACGGGCGGACGTGGTCGTGCGGTTTCAGGGCGGGCACAATGCCGGCCATACGCTCGTCGTCGACGGGACGTCCTACAAGCTCTCGCTGCTGCCGTCGGGTGTTGTTCGCAAGGGCAAGTTGTCGGTGATCGGCAATGGCGTCGTTTTCGATCCCCATGCTTTCGTTGCGGAGAAAAAGCGTCTCGAGGCGCAGGGCGTTTCGATCGATCCCCAGTCGCTGCGTATCGCCGACAACGCGGCGCTGATTCTCTCGCTGCATCGCGAACTCGACGCGACGCGGGAAAATGCCAGTGTCGGCACCAAGATCGGCACGACCGGGCGCGGCATCGGCCCGGCCTACGAGGACAAGGTCGGCCGGCGTGCGCTACGGGTCATGGATCTGGCGCATCCCGACAGCCTGCCGGACCGGATCGATCGCCTGCTCGCCCACCACAATGCCTTGCGGCGCGGTCTTGGGCAGAATGAGATCGACCCGGCGACGATCCTCGACGAACTGACCTCTATCGCCCATGAAATCACGCCTTTTATCGACCGCGTCTGGCGGCTTCTCGATGAGCGGCGCAAAGCCGGCGACCGAATCCTGTTCGAGGGCGCCCAAGGAACGTTGCTCGACATCGACCATGGCACCTACCCCTTCGTGACCTCCTCCAACACGGTTGCCGGGCAGGCGTCGGCCGGTTCGGGCCTTGGGCCCGGCAGTATCGGCTTCGTCCTCGGCATCACCAAGGCCTACACGACGCGGGTGGGGGAAGGGCCGTTCCCCAGCGAGCAGGATAACGAGATTGGCCGTTTTCTTGGTGAGAAGGGCCGCGAGTTCGGCACCGTCACCGGCCGCAAGCGCCGTTGCGGCTGGTTCGACGCGGTTCTCGTGCGTCAAGCGGTCGCCCTCAACGGCATCGACGGGCTCGCATTGACCAAATTAGATGTGTTAGATGGTCTTGAGGAGATCAAGATCGTCGTCGGTTACAATCTGGATGGCAAGCAAATCGACTATCTTCCTGCCAGTCTTTCAGAGCAACAGCGGGTCAAGCCCATCTTCGAGACTTTGGAAGGCTGGAAAGATACGACCGCTGGCGCGCGGCGCTGGAACGATCTTCCGGCCCAAGCCGTCAAATATGTCAGACACATAGAAGAATTGGTGCAGGCGCCGGTGACGCTTCTGTCGACCTCGCCCGAGCGGGACGACACAATACTTGTTCGCGATCCGTTTCAGGATTAGAGTCGGGACGCCGGGACACCAGAAAATCAAGACAAGTGAGTGACTGCGATCCATGGCGGACTTGAGCGGCGTACTTCGTAAAACCATCGACGGCCTGCCGCGCGCTACGCCGCAGATGCGCGCTAAGGTCTATGATAAGGCCCGCGCGGCAATTCAAAGGCAGATCGACGGGGCGAATCCACCGTTGGCCGAGACCGTCGTCGCCACTCGGCTCGCCGCGCTTGAGGACGCGATCGCGCGCACCGAACAGCATTATACCAGCCCAACGGATGGCGAGCCGGACGACGATCTGGCGGCGCTCCTGGCGGCCGATACGTCGGAAGCACGGGGCAGACCCGGCGGGGGCCGTTCGGATACACCAGCGCCGGAGGCCTGGGTGGGCGCGAGCGAAACTCCCGCTCCGCCAGTGCCGAAAGCCGTCTTGCCGAAGGCTCCTTCGCTGCCCGGCCACTCCCCGGAACAGGGTGGTGGGACACCCGATTCGCGGGCCAATTCAGGCGACCGGGCGACGGAGCGGAGCGGGAGTGGAATCGTCGATTCGGTCTTCCCGGGACTGAAGAAATCCGCAGCGACGCCGCGTCATGAGCCGCCGCCGTTTTTCCCGATCGCGACGGAGGAACCCGAGGCGGCGGCCGGGCCATCCCCCGTCGGTTCCCCGTTCATCGTTCCCACCGCATCCGGGGCGGCGCGACGCGAGGCCGACGGAACCCATGACGATGCATTCTATGACGACGAAAGAATTCCCGCGGGCATCCGCACAGACGACGACATCCCGGAGGCTGATGTTTCAGGCCCGCGCTATTCGCCGCGCGGGAAGCGGAAAGGATCGGGCAAAGGGCGTTCGCTGATCGCCGCAACTCTCGTTATCGTCCTCTTGGGTGGTCTCGGAGCCGTTGGATGGACCTATCGCGACCAGATCGAGGCACTGCTGGTCGCTCCATCGGATCTCGACAATATCGCCACTACGACAGACAAAGAGCCGGCGGCCGCGAACGGCGGAACGGCAGCGGCCACCGGCGAGTCGGTTTCGCAAAGCCCCGATGCGAGCGGACCGGGAGAGACCGGCATAAGTGACGTGGCTGGCGCCGAGGCGCCGCGGGGCCAATCGGCCCGGCAATTCACCCAACGGCTGCTTCCCGATGGGACCGAAGTGGACGAGGGACCGGCGGGGGGCGAGCCCAACGCGTTCGACGAGGGAACGGATATCGCCCCGGCATCGCCGGTACCGGCGGAATCCTCCGCATCGCCGACCATCAGCAGCGAAATCGGGGAGGACCCCGCTGTGGTCGGCGCCGCACCCGCGGAGGCGCAGACGCCGGTTGCCGGTGAAGAAGCCGCAAGCCCCGAAGTTGCGGCTGTCGAACCGGCCACCGGCAACACGCCCGCCGTGGCGCAAAAGGCGGTGTTTTACCAAGAGCGGACGGAAACGACGTCCGGCACGCAGGAAGGCGGCAATGTCGTCTGGTCGGTGGTCAACGAATCGCCGAGCGAGGGGCAGCCTCCGGAACCGGCGATCCGCGCCGTCGCCGAGGTTCCGGATGAAAATCTCAAGATGACGATGACCATTCGCCGGAACGCCGATCCGACGCTGCCGGCAAGCCACGTCATCGAGCTTCTCTTCACCACACCGGCGAATTTCAGCGGCGGCGGCGTCGCCAACGTGCAGCGTCTGGCACTGAAAGCGACTGAGCAGGCGCGGGGCGAGCCGCTGATCGGAGTCGCGGGCAAGATCTCCGACGGCTTCTTCATCATCGCCCTGAACAATCTCGAACAGGCGATGCAGAGCAATCTTTCGCTGCTGAAAAGCGAACAATGGATCGATATTCCGATCGCTTACGAGACTGGGCGGCGGGCGTTGATGTCGATCGAGAAGGGGATTCCGGGTGATCGCGTTTTCAAGGAAGCTCTGGACGCCTGGAACGCAAAAACCTGACGATCTTTCCAAGCTCTTTGGCGAGGTCGCCCGTCTCGCTCGATCTGGAGATGTGATCGCGCATCGGTCGCCGCCCGTGCCGCGCAATCGCGGTCGATGATCTGAACAAAAAAAGGACCGGTGCGCCATGGAGCGAACCGGTCCTTTGCTTTTTCAGTCGGCTGTCGTGTCGGTCAGGCGCTGGCCTGGTCAACCGACCGCAGTGCTCGATGCGCCGCCTCGGCAGTGTCCCGAACGGCCTTTTGCACCTTTTCGAAGGCCCGGACCTCGATCTGGCGCACGCGCTCACGGCTGATGTCGAACTCGCCGGAGAGCGTCTCGAGTGTCAGCGGGTCTTCGGAGAGACGACGCGCCTGGAAGATGCGCCGTTCCCGATCGTTGAGGACATCCATCGCATTGTTCAACATGCCGCGACGCTGATCGAGCTCATCCTCGCGCGCGAGCGAATCCTCTTGCGATTCGCTGTCGTCGACGAGCCAATCCTGCCATTCGCCGGACTCGCCCTCGGTGGCCCGCAACGGCGCGTTTAGCGAGGCATCGCCGGAGAGGCGGCGGTTCATCGAGACGACTTCCTCGGCTGAAACGCCGAGCTGCGTGGCGATCTGGTCGACCTGATCCGGCCGCAGATCACCCTCTTCAAGGGCCTGGATGCGGCTCTTCATCTTGCGAAGGTTGAAGAACAGACGCTTTTGATTCGCGGTCGTGCCCATCTTCACGAGGCTCCACGAGCGCAAGATGTATTCCTGGATCGAAGCCTTGATCCACCACATGGCGTAGGTCGCCAGGCGGAAACCCCGCTCCGGATCGAAACGTTTGACCGCCTGCATCAGGCCGACATTGCCTTCGGAAACGACTTCGCCGATGGGCAACCCGTAACCGCGATAGCCCATCGCGATCTTTGCGACGAGCCGCAGATGGCTGGTCACCAGCCGGTGCGCCGCGTCACGGTCGTCGTGTTCAGCATAGCGCTTGGCCAGCATATATTCTTCCTGAGGCTCCAGCATCGGGAACCGGCGGATCTCTTCCAAATAGCGGCTGAGGCCGGCTTCGCCCGAGGCGATGCTGGGAAGATTAGACTGGGCCATTCATTGCCCTCCATCGTTGAATCGGCCGCTTCGACAGAAGCCGGCCGGATCGCGAACCGCAAAGACCCCGTTCGCACAGACCTTATTATATAGGGTTTGATGCGCCGAATTCACGGCACAATCGCGTGTCACGCGGCGTGAACGAGCCTTTGAACAATGCGTTCAGGGGAAGCGCGACCGAATCTTGAACCCACTTCTCACTGCTGTGCAATGCCGAAAGCAGCGCAGAGTTCCACCATGTCCTCCGGCAAGGGCGACTGGAAGGACAGGGGGGCGCCCGAGACCGGATGGACGAATCCCAAACGGTGGGCATGCAACGCCTGGCGGCGAAAGCCTTGGACGACACGTTTGGCATCCGGGTCGAGGCGCTCTGATTTGGTGCGAAATCCCGCGCCGTAGACATCGTCGCCCACCAGCGGTTGACCGATATGGGCCATATGAACCCGGATCTGATGCGTGCGTCCGGTCTCCAACACGCATTCGACCAGGGAGGCCAGGCCGCCGTCGAGCGGCGAGGCGGCACGCAAGGTGTAGCGGGTGATCGCATGGCGGGCGTCGCTGCGCCCCTCCGGCACCACGGCCCGTTTGACGCGGTCGCTGGCCGAGCGGCCGAGGGCCGCGTCGACGGTGCCGCGGGGTCTGGCAAGCGTGCCCCAGACGATTGCGAGATAGGCGCGTGACAGGCGGCCGTCGCGGCCATGCGCGGCGAACTGCTCCGAAAGACCCCGATGGGCCGTATCGGACTTGGCAACGACCAAGAGGCCGCTGGTCTCCTTATCGAGGCGGTGGACAATTCCGGGCCGGCGCACGCCGCCGATGCCGGAGAGGCTGTCGCCGCAATGGTGGAGCAGTGCGTTGACGAGGGTTCCGGTCCAATTGCCGGGGCCCGGATGGACGACGAGACCCGCCGGCTTGTCGATGACGATGAGGTCCGCATCCTCATGCACGACGCAAAGCGGAATGGCCTCCGCCTCGGGGGCGGCGTCGGTGGGGGGCGGCATGTCGACATCGACTGCCTCGCCAGCGCTGAGCTTGCGCTTGGCGAGGAGGACATTCTCGCCGTTGATCGAAACGCGCCCCTCAGAAATCAAGGTCTTGGCCCGGCTACGCGAGAGTGTCCCGTCGCTGGCCGCGGCAAGAAAGCTGTCGAGCCGCTCGCCGGCTCCGGCGGTATCGACCATGAAACGTCTTGTATCCATAGCCTTATCGCCTGTAGGAGCGGGCACCGATGAGAACGGAGCCCGCCGGACCGGCCATGACCCATAGCGACGACAGTGAGATCGAAAAGCCGCTCGACCCGGCGACCGAACGGGTTCGGCGCAAATTGGTGCGGCTTTTGGCGGTTTCGATCGGGATCATGTTGATCGCGGTTATGGCCGTGCTGTCCGCCGTTGTCTACAAGGTCTCCAGTGGTTCGGGCGGCGCGCGCCCCCAACCGGGCGCGGAACTGGCCATCGCGATCCCGGCCGGAGCCGAAATCGTCGAGACGTCGCTTGATGGGGACCGGGCACTGCTGCGGATTCGAACGGCAACGGGGATGCGACTGCTGCTCGTGTCGCTTTCCGACGGCAGCATTCTCGCCACCTACGCCCTTTCCGACGGCTGACAGTTGGCATCGACGAAAGCGGCAAAAGCCTCTTGCGTCGGCAACTGGCTGCCGTTATATCGTGCCCTGCGATAAGCGCCCATCGTCTAGCGGTTAGGACGGCGCCCTCTCACGGCGCAAACAGGGGTTCGATTCCCCTTGGGCGTACCATTTGCCTCCCCGTCAATTAGAAATTCTTTGATTGCGTGTCTCACCGGCGTGCGTTCGACGATGAGTAACGGGCGCTCACAAAAGTCCGACTGTCCTTGGACGATGCTGTCGCTAGCGAGGCGGTGTCGCAGACCGCCGCGGCGTGTTGCGCCCTGTGCGGCAATCACCTCGCTTTCCTCCCTGGGGCTACGGGCAGATGAGGGCAAGACAGCGTGCCCACGGCTCGCGATGGCGACGGGCGGAACCGAGATTTTTGGCTCCGCCGGATTTGCATCGCGGCGCGAAACGTCTAGCAGAGACGCGGCACCGACCGTTTGGAGATTCGCATATGAAGACCAGAGCCGCCGTTGCATTCGAAGCCAAAAAGCCGCTGGAAATCGTCGAACTGGATCTCGAAGGCCCGAAGGCCGGTGAAGTCCTTGTCGAGATCATGGCGACCGGCATCTGCCACACCGATGCCTACACGCTGGATGGGCTGGACAGCGAGGGCCTGTTTCCGTCCGTTCTCGGCCACGAGGGCGCGGGCGTGGTGCGCGAAGTCGGCGCCGGCGTGACCTATGTGAAGCCGGGCGACCACGTCATCCCGCTCTACACGCCGGAATGCCGCCAGTGTAAGTCCTGCCTGTCGGGCAAGACCAACCTTTGCACTGCGATCCGCGGGACCCAGGGCAAGGGCGTCATGCCCGACGGCACGACGCGCTTCAGCTACAAGGGCCAGCCGATCCATCATTATATGGGTTGCTCGACCTTCTCGAACTTCACCGTTCTGCCGGAAATCGCCGTCGCCAAGATCCGCGTGGACGCGCCGTTCAAGACAGCCTGCTATTGCGGCTGCGGCGTGACGACGGGCGTTGGCGCGGTGGTGAACACGGCCAAGGTTGAGCCGGGCGCCAACGTCGTCGTCTTCGGCCTCGGCGGCATCGGGCTCAACGTCATCCAGGGCGCCCGCCTCGTCGGTGCCGACAAGATCATCGGTGTCGACCTCAACAACGACAAGAAGGAATGGGGCGAACGCTTCGGCATGACCCATTTCGTCAATCCCAAGGAGATCGAGGGCGACGTCGTCCAGCATCTCGTCGAGCTCACCGACGGTGGCGCCGACTACACCTTCGACTGCACGGGCAATACGATGGTCATGCGCCAGGCGCTGGAAGCGTGTCATCGCGGCTGGGGCGTCTCGGTGGTGATCGGCGTCGCGGAAGCCGGCAAGGAAATCTCGACCCGGCCTTTCCAGCTGGTCACCGGCCGGGTCTGGAAGGGTTCGGCCTTCGGCGGCGCGCGGGGTCGCACCGACACGCCGAAGATCGTCGACTGGTACATGAATGGCAAGATCGAGATCGACCCGATGATTACCCACACGCTGACCCTCGAAGAGATCAACAAGGGCTTCGACCTGATGCACGAGGGCAAATCGATCCGCTCGGTCGTGGTGTTCTGAGCCATGGAAACGATTTCGACCAACAAGGCCCATGGCGGTGTCCAAGGCGTCTATCGTCATGCGTCCAAGGCGACCGGCACCGACATGACTTTCGCGGTCTTCGTGCCGGAGCACGCGGCCGGAGCGAAGCTGCCGGTGGTCTGGTATCTGTCCGGCCTCACCTGCACCCATGCCAATGTGATGGAAAAGGGTGAGTACCGCCGCGCCTGCGCGGAACTCGGCCTGATCTTCGTCGCGCCGGACACGAGCCCGCGCGGCGAGGGCGTGCCGGACGATCCGGACGCGGCCTACGACGCCGGCCTCGGAGCCGGCTTCTACGTCGATGCGACGCACGAGCCCTTCGCCAAGAACTATCGCATGTGGAGCTATGTGACGGAGGAACTGCCGGGTCTGATCGCCGCCGAATTTCCCGCCGATCCGGCGCGGCAGTCGATCATGGGCCACTCTATGGGCGGCCACGGCGCGCTGACTATCGGCCTCACTCATCCGGGTCGCTACAAGGCCGTCTCGGCTTTCGCGCCGATCGGGGCGCCGAGCCAAGTCGCGTGGGGGCACAAGGCGCTGGCGATGTATCTCGGCGACGATCGCGCGGTCTGGCGCAAGCACGATGCCGTCGCGCTGATCGAGGATGGCGCGCGGGTCGACGAACTGTTCGTCGATCAGGGCATGGCCGACAATTTCCTCACCGAGCAGCTCAGGCCGGAGCTGCTGGAAGCAGCCTGCGCCAAGGCCGGAATCGGGCTGACGCTGCGGCGGCAGCCCGGCTACGATCACAGCTACAATTTCATCTCGACCTTCATGGAAGACCATCTGCGCTGGCACGCCGCCAGGATGGGGTGAGGCAGTCCGGTGCCGGAAACGATCGCGATCGGTGATCCGGCGGATCCGCGCATCGAGGTGTTTCGCGACATTCGCGATCGGGATCTGACCGGCCGGGGCGGGTTCATCGCAGAGGGCACAGTCGTTCTCGATCAGCTTCTGGAGTCGCGGCAATTCCGGCCGACCGCGCTGCTTGTCCTGCGCAACCGCCTGGCCGGTCTGAGCGAGCTTTTGTCACGCCTGCCGCCGGGGGTACCGGTTTACGTCGCGGAGCGAGAGGTTCTTGACCAGATCGCCGGCTTCGCGATGCATCGCGGTGTCCTCGCCCATGGCAAGGAAGAAGGTGTCAGGCGAACGCCGACCGAGTTGGTCGCCTCCGCGGCGGCGCATAGCCGTCCGCTCGTGGTGGCGGTCGGTATCGCCAATCACGACAATATAGGTGCGATCTTTCGCAACTCCGCAGCCTTCGGCGCGGGCGCGGTCCTGCTCGATGCGACGTCCTGCGACCCGCTCTACCGCAAGGCGCTCAGGGTTTCGGTCGGGACCGTGTTGACGATGCCGTGGTCGCGGGTGGGCGCCGGCACGGACCTCACGAGTCTATGTCGTAACGCGGAGTATCGGACGATTGCGCTTTCGCCGGCCGGCGGGATCGCGCTTCGCGAGCTCGGTTCCGATGGTCCGATGGCGCTTTTCCTCGGAGCCGAGGGAAGGGGCCTATCGCCGGAGCTGATGCAGAGGATGGAAACGGTCCGCATCGAAATGGAGCCCGACGTCGATAGCCTCAACGTGGCCACCGCTGCCGCGATCGTGCTGTCCAACCTCTATACGAATCGAGGACGATAGAACGCCGAGCGGAGGCCGGCGCATTTGCCATCTATCCGGTCGCCCGGCCGCCGGCGGTTTCCTTGTCGCGGAGACGGCGGACCCGGTCGGCGAGGGTGACCTGTTTTGTTTCGGGGTCGCTGGAAGAAGATGGCGCTTTCTCGGCCTCTTCGAGAATCGTGTCGATCGGGGAACCGGTTCCCTCGGCCTTGGCGGTCAAATGAACGACCCGCGCCGCGATGTCACTGATACGCTGGCGCAGATCCGCCTCTTCGAGATGCTCCTCGCCGAGCGGATGCTCGGGTAGATCGAGCGCATCTCGGACGCTTTGGCCGATTGTCGGCTTGGACGGGGGGAGCGCTGCCTTGCGGGTTTCGGGTTCGTCGGTCACTGAGGGCTCTCGGCCGTCCATCGGCACGTCCGGGACGTCCTGCTCGATCATGTTCTCGTCAGGAAGCAGACCGGTTGGGCGCGGCCCGTGGGCAGAGACCTGTTCCTCTTGATCGGCCAGACGGGCCGTGAGCCGAACCACTTTCTCTTCCAGTTTGCGTGAGGCGACCTTTTCCCTTTGAAGATGACCCTCGAGCGTATTCAACTCGCCGCGTAGCCGCTCGATGGCACTCGCCTTCTCGCCTTCTCGCCGTTCGGCCGAACGCAAATCGTCGGATACGCGCTCCAGCTTGCTGTCGAGGGTAAGGGTGTCGATCTTCCTCTCTTCCGCGATCTGGGTGAGTTCGCGAAAGCGCGCTGCGAGATCGTCCATTTCGTCCGTGCTGCGTTCGAGATCCAATTGCGTCTCACGCAATTGACTTTCGAGGCGACCATACTCTTCCTCACGCGATGCCAGCGCTGCCGCAAGCTCCTTGAGGTCGCTCTCCTGCTGGGCCACGGTCTCGGCCAGACCGCGACTGTGCGCACGCAACTCCGCATTCTCGCGGGCCACACGTCCTGCGTCCGCTCGCTCCAGCGCGGCCTTGTCGCGCATCGCCAGCGCATCCATCTCCCGTTGCCGGGACTGTAGCGCGGCCTCGGCTCGAACATGATCGAAGCTGGCGCGAATTTCGTTCACGCTGGACGGGATCGTTGCCTCGAACTCGCGCCGGGCGAGCCGCTTGGCGCGACGCCAGATCACCGGCGCAACGAGAAGCGCGAGCAGCATCGCGGCGAAAAAGCCGAGGAGAAATGTCAGGCCGGTGGCGATCATGGGATCCTTCGCGTGGTACTGCCGAAAGAACCTATAACGCAGAAGTCGCCATTGGTGCCGCCTCCGGGGATTTTTTCGACGGAGTTTGCCGCGCCGGTATGCTCTTCAGGCAACGCCTTTAGAGCGCCGTGTGCCTTTCCGGACGCACAAAGGGCGCTCTAACACTTTGATTGAACATCGGAATGATCCAAGAACCGGATTCCACTTTTTGGTCCGATGTTCTGCGCATCGGTCAGAATGGGTTCCAGGTCGGCATCGGCGTTAGCTTCAGATAACCGAGATTGACTCCAAGCCGCGCGCCGACACCGGTCTTGACCGGCACCAGCACGATATTGTCGCGTGTCAGTACCGTCATGCCGAGTCCGCCGATCAGATAGGCGCTGCCGGACACTCCGCCGAAACGGCCGTACACCGCCTCGACCGAGGGCAGGTCGTAGACGAGCATCATCGTGCGCGCCCCGTCACCGCCGACGTCGAAGCCGAGCGAGGGGCCTTGCCAGAAAATGCGGTGCTGGCCGGCGTTCTTGGTGAAAAGCGTGCCCTCACCAAACCGCAGCCCGCCGAAGAAGGCGCCCGCCGCTTCCTCGCCGAGGATATAGCCGTTTGGCAGCCCGTAACTCTGGAACGCCCGCTCGACGACCTGGGCCAGGCTTCCCGACGTCGTGCCGAAGAATTGATGCCCGGTCTGGATGACCTCGTCCATGTTGTAGCCGGCCGGACTGGCTTGGGCCATGGCCGGGGCGGCCGCCACGAGGCCCGAGGCCAGCATCGCGGCTGTGGCGAAAATGAGATTGCGGACCGTCCGGATAATACCGTTCATGACCGGCTCCTTTCGAGAAAGCGGGTGTGCCGGCGACGTGCGCCAGGCCCGCATGGCGCCCATCGCGGGCGACTTCCCCGGCATTTGAACAAAACATGCTTTTCAATTGCCTAACGCCGAAGCGTCACGAACACATTTCTCTTCGCCGATTGGCCCACCGCCATCGGTTGACGGGAGTCTCGGTTGGAATCATGCTTCGTATCGAAATGGGACGGGTGATTCGCCGTGATCGCGTCCCCCTGTCTCGATCGAAACGGACCTTTTATGACGACCCTTCCAGAACTCTCCGCGGCTGATCTCGCCGCACTTCTGTCCAGCAAGCTTTGTCACGATATCATCTCGCCGGTCTTCGGGATCCAGAGCGGATTGGAATTGCTGGACGATATGCCCGGCGACCGGGAGTCGATGGAGCTGGTTCGGCACTCGCTCAAATCGGCGGTGGCCAAGCTGCAGTTCGCGCGCATCGCCTTCGGGTCTGCGGGTTCACCGACGGCGACCATCGATCTCAACGAGGCCAAGACGGCGGCGTTGGGGTATATGGACCATGAAAAGGCCAATCTCGTCTGGGAAGGCGAGGGCGGCTACGCAGTGAAGAACTTCGCCAAGATCGTCCTCAATCTCGTGGTTATGGCCAGCGCCTCGATCAGTCGCGGCGGCGAGGTTCGAGTGGAGATCGAAGCGATCGATCCGCCCCGAGCCAGTGTCCGCGCGACCGGAGAGCGGATTCGGATCCAGCCGCGCCTGCTCGCGCTGCTCAATGGCGATGCCGCCCAAGAGGCCGTGGATGCCCAGGCGATACAGCCCTACTACACGCTCTTTCTGGCCAAGGAGGCGGGGCTGGCGGTCGTCCATGAAATGAACGATGCCTCGGTGGTGTTTCGGGTATCCTAAAGCTGAACGATCAGCTTCATGCATTTTTATCCTTGTTTCTGAACGGAACCGCAAACCCGCTGGGCTACAACTACGCCACGGTCGACCCCGACACATCGTTCAGGGCGAACCAAGCGGAGTTGTCAGGCTATGCAAACCTGTCTCATTGTCGACGACGCGCCGGTCATTCGGAAGATTGCTTCCCGCATCCTTCTACAGTTCGGTCTCGCCGTCGAAAGCGTCCCCAACGCCCCGGAAGCGCGGGAATGGATCAAGCAGAATGGGCTGCCGGACATCGCCATCATCGCGGCGTGTCCCAGTGACAGCGCCGGCCCCGAACTGGTTGACGAGATGCGCCGAATGGCGAAGGGCACGAGCCTCGTCATCCTTGCCTCGATCGTCGATGCCAATCTGGGGTTGATGACCCGTCTCAAGCGTGCCGGGGCGACGGACTTTATCTACAAGCCGTTTGAACGCGAAGCGCTTCGGTCCTGGATAGAGCCCTATCTCGAGTCGTCAGCGGCGGCGTGATGCCGGCTTGCGCTCTAAAGCTGAAGTTCTAACGATAATGGCCCGCCGCGGGAGTTCGGGGCGGGCCTTCTGGCTTTGACTGGAATTCGTTGCGCTCAGGCCGCGCGTGCCTCTTCCGGCTCCCGCAGCACATAGCCGCGACCCCAGACCGTCTCGATGTAGTTCTTGCCTTCGGTGGCCGTGGAGAGCTTCTTGCGCAGCTTGCAGATGAAGACGTCGATGATCTTCAGCTCTGGCTCGTCCATGCCGCCATAGAGATGATTGAGGAACATCTCCTTGGTCAGGGTGGTGCCCTTGCGCAGCGAAAGAAGCTCCAGCATGGCATATTCCTTGCCGGTCAGATGCACGCGCTGGCCGCCGACCTCCACGGTCTTGGCATCGAGATTGACGGTGAGATCGCCGGTGTTGATCACCGACTGGGCATGTCCCTTCGACCGCCGGACGATCGCGTGGATCCGTGCGACCAGTTCGTCCTTGTGGAACGGCTTGGTCATATAGTCGTCAGCGCCGAAGCCGAGGCCGCGAACCTTATCCTCAATGCCGGCCATGCCGGACAGGATCAGGATCGGCGTCTTCACCTTGGACAGGCGCAGGGTGCGCAGCACTTCGTAGCCGGACATGTCGGGAAGATTGAGGTCGAGCAGGATCAGGTCGTAATCGTAGAGCTTCCCAAGGTCGACGCCTTCTTCACCCAGATCGGTGGTGTAAACATTGAAGCTTTCCGATTTCAGCATGAGCTCGATGCTCTGTGCCACGGCGCTGTCGTCTTCGATCAAAAGAACGCGCATCAGAAATTCCTCTCAGCCAGCCGCGCCGAACTTGGATATTCGGTAAGCTCTCGTTGTCTAAATTCGGCCAAAAAATGGCAGGCAATGGTTAACAAATACTCTTGATCCTTCATGGATCTGACCGCAACGCATCTGCGGGACGGCTCAAGGCACGATGCTTCCGTGGAACCCAAATTGTGCGTTCCCCGATCGGGGTTCGGCGAAATGGGTCAATCCGGTTTACCCGACCTTAAATCCTCACCCCTATGATTAACGGTGCGCGTAAACAGACAGTTAAGACGCATAGCCCCCGAGGCTTGCCCGAAACCCGTCAAGCGCGTTGTTCAAGAGTGTTCCGCCAGACGGAGCCTCCAGCTAGGGATTTGAGTATGAAGCGTGACAACCTGGTGCGACTGGCGCGTTTCAAACTCTCGGAAAAGCGTCGCCAACTCGAGCAGTTGGAGCTGATGATGGGTGAGTTCACCCGGATGGCGGCTGAACTCGACAATCAGATCGTCAACGAGGAAAAAAAGGCTGGAATCAATGACGTCCAGCACTTCGCCTATCCCACCTTCGCCAAGGCGGCCCGAGCCCGTCGCGACAATTTGACCAATTCGGTCAAGGATCTGAAGGTCCAGACGAACGCCGCCCGGCTGGCGCTGGAGGAGGCCGAGGCCGAACTGTTGCACGCCGAAAAGCTGGAACAGCGCGATGGGGGCCGCGAGGAGCTCGACGAACGGCGCGAGGCCTTCGGCTAGATCGTGAGGGTACAGGATCGATTCGATCCAATTTCAAGAAATTGATTGATCGTCGTCAATCCGCTCCGGATTCGGACGGCTCATCGGTTCCCGCTTTGGCGGTTTTCCGTCCCGTCATCGTATCGGAGAGGGCGTAGGTCGCATGAACGACCCGGCCGGAAAAGTTCGGCCCGCAAGCCTGCTTTTTTTCATCAGCTGTTTCTCATCCCCCGCGACCTGGCAGTCGAGACGCTCATCTGGAACGCAAGCCTGCTCAGACAGAACGGGTTACCTCCGGCCCAGGCAGGATTTGAAACGTAGCAAGACCGGTTGACGCTCTTGGGAGCCGTGCGGCGCTCGTTCCACCTAACCGGATGGGGCCGACGGCCGCCGCTGCTTTGAAATCAATTCATTCTTATGAATATATGACGGTACCGGCCATCGTTCTGGCCATCCTAAACCGTGGGAACAGAGCCAATGATCAGCCGTCGCGCATTCAATCGAGCCCTGCTCGCGGGGCTCGCCGTGCCGCTGGCACCTGCCATTGTGGGAAACGCATTGGCGTCGACCGACGCCGGAACGCTGACGACCGTCAGCGACGGCAATCTGGTCCTGCCACTTAACTTCGTTTTGCCCGATATCCCCCAGGCCGACCTCGCGGCTCTGGAGGAAGCAACCTTCATTCAGTCCGGTGAATTGTTGCCGCCCTGCAACCTGACCCTCGTCCGTCTGCCGGACCGTCTGGTCCTTTTCGACGCCGGGTCGGGCCCAAATTTCATGCCCTCGGCGGGCCGCCTGATCGAGAGCCTGGAGGCCGCGAAGATCGATCCCGGCGAGATCACCGATGTCGTGTTCACCCACGCCCATCCCGATCACATCTGGGGCGTCGTTGATGATTTCGACGAAGTGGTCTTCCCGCAAGCGTCGTTCCACATCTCTGGAGCGGAATGGGACTTCTGGCGTTCGGAGGAAACGCTGTCGACCGCGCCGGACGACCGCAAGGTTTTCGTCGTCGGGGCTCGCAGCCGCTTTGACGCGATCGAGGAGCGAACGGAGCGCTTCCTGGCCGGCACGGAGATCATCCCCGGAATCGAGGCGATGGCGACGCCCGGGCATACGCCGGGCCACACGGCCTTCGTGATCCACGCCCTCGATGAGCCGGCGATGGTCGTCGGTGATGCCATCTCCAACGACCCGGTCTCCTTCGCTCGCCCGGAGTGGCATTGGGGCGCGGATCAAGACCGGGAGGAGGGGGCGTTGACGCGCCGCATGCTGCTCGACCGGCTGGCGGCGGAGAAACTCAGGTTCGTCGGCTTTCACCTGCCCGACGGCGGGATCGGGCGTGTGGAGGTCGAGGGTGCAGCCTACCGCTTCGTTCCTGCAGGCTGATTCACTTCCCCGGACCCCGTTCGATGCGAAAGAAGGCGTAACGAACCGAACCTTCCAGGATATAGGCCAAGCCCAGCCGCGCTCCGATCGCGATCGAGATCAGCACGATCGGCGCCGAAATCGACAGAAGCGAGGCGGCCGAAATGCCCTGTCCGATCGTACAGCCGAGCGAAAACACGCCGCCCACTCCCATCAGTGCAGCCCCCGCCAAGTGACGCGACAGTTCGCGTGCGTCGTCGCAGGCTTCCCAGCGGACGTCGCGGCGTTGCACGGCGGCGGCCGCGGCGCCGACGACGACGCCGAGAACGAGGCCGACACCGTAATCGGGCAGGCTACCTGTGACGGCGATGATCTGTAGGATGAGGTCCCCCGGCGGCACCACGAAGGACGCGCTTTCGATCTGAACGGGATCAAAGGACCGGGCCGCGATCCATGAGGTCGCCGCCCAGCCGAATGCGACGACCGCGCCGATCCCCACGCCGGCGATGATCTTGCCGTGATCATGGCGAAACGCCGACGACCTGAAAATCCATGACCCCAGTAGCGTGACTACCAGGACAGCGACCGTGAACGACAGGTCACGGCCGGCGATCGCGCTGACGAACGAGCCGAGCGACTGGTCGGGCGATCCCAGCGCGGACAGATCGTAAGCTTGGGAGTCGACGAGGGCGACGCGGCCGATGGCGACAACGCCCCGCTGCGCCGCGAGGGCCGAGAGCCCCAGAATGACGACCACGATGAGGCCGCGCAGCGACCCTCCGCCAAGCCTTACCAGGGCGCCGAAGCCGCACGTGCCGACCAGCGCCATGCCGAAGCCAAAGGCGACGCCGCCCAAGATCGCGCCGGTCCAGCCGAAGGAGGGGGAAAGATAAAAGCTTTGCTGAGGTTCGAAGAGACCGGCAAGGCTGAGAGCCTGACTCAGCACGATGGCGACCATGATTGCCAACCCCCAGGCTCTTAAACCGTTGTCGTCGCCGGCATACCAGCGCCGTTCCAGCGCCGACATCGTGCAGAAATGATAGCGTCGCGCGACGTAGCCCATCGCCGTTCCGGCAATCAGGCCGGCCAGCGGCAGCGCGAGGCCGCTTTCCATGAGCATGTTGGTGCCTCCCAATGCGCATCTCGGTGCGCTTCCGCCTCGAAGGCTAGGCGTGGCATCGACCAGACGCAAGCGTCTGATCCGCAAACCTTATCCCCGAGCCGTCGGCTACAGCGACTTCCTGCGGACCGGGGCGCAGAACAGGTCGTACAGCGTTCCGATCAGCGACGTCACTTCCTCATTGGCGAGGCTGTAGTAAATCGTGCGGCCTTCGCGGCGGGTCACCACCAGCCGGTCGAGACGAAGCCTGGCCAGCTGCTGAGAGACAGCCGCCTGCGGCATCGACAAGATCGCTTCAATGTCACCGACAGAGCGTTCGCCTTCCGAGAGCAGGCACAGGATCATCAGCCGCGTTTCGTGCGACATCGCTTTCAGCAGGTCGCTCGCCTTTTTCGCCTGCTCGAAAAACGCGTCGGACTCCTCCACCGAAGTCGTTTGGTCGAATTTGGGTACGGCCCAAAGAGTCACGCTGCTCAATTTGGTTGCCCGTCCTGGCTCGTCAATCGGGTGCAGCCGTATCGGCTGCGGGCAGTTTCGACAGCATATCGTCTAACAGCCCCCAGAAGAACTCGTTTCCCGGATACCCTATCATGCGCTCGATCTCTACCCCCTTATCGAGCAGGATGAAAGTTGGCGTGAGCCGTTCCGGCCGAATTCCCTCCAGATCCACGGGCCAGTCCTCGGTAATATCGACGCGGCGCAACGGGGCACGCCGACCCTCGTCGGTCTTGGCATAGGCGGGAGCGATCTCTTCATTGAAGCGCTTGCACCAGACGCATCCGGGCTGTTCGAGCATCAGCAACTCGGCGGCTGACAACGCGGAGCGATGGGCGAGAAGGGATGCCACGGCAACCGCCATGACAACAACCAGCCGTAGAAGCTGCGAGAAGGGGCGGACATTTACAACGGATGAAAACATATGCATTCTTCTATGAATTAGATTCCATTATGGCGCAGACGATCGCTTTCGGAAGCCCAAACATAAGATCGTCCTCGGAAACCTCCAAATGCTCGATGTCGGATTCGGTGCGGCCCTTCTGGCGGGACTTCTATCCTTTATCTCACCATGCGTGCTGCCGATCGTTCCCCCATATCTGGCGTATCTGGCGGGGCTCAGCTTCGATCAGGTGCGTGAGCGCGGCTCCGAACCGGCTGTGGCTCGGCAGATCATGCTGGCCTCGACCGCCTTCGTCGCGGGCTTTACGACCGTCTTCGTCGTTCTCGGTGCGACCGCAAGCATCATCGGCCAGGCTGTTGCGCAGTGGTTCGATGTCTTGTCGATCATCGCCGGGGTGATCATCATCGTGATGGGGCTGCATTTCCTCGGCGTGTTGCGCCTGGGATTGTTGTATCGTGAAGCGCGGGTGCAAGTAGCCAGGAAACCGGCCGGGCCGGTCGGTGCCTATGTCATGGGGCTCGCCTTCGCATTCGGCTGGACGCCTTGCGTCGGACCGGTTCTGGCGGCAATCCTGTTTGTCGCTGGTTCGCAGGATACGGCTCTGCGGGGCGCGGGGCTGCTGGCGACATACTCGCTTGGGATCGGGGTGCCGTTTCTGATCGCGGCGGCTTTCGCCACGCGCTTTCTGGATTTCGTCGGGCGTTTCCGTCGCCACATGGCCACTGTCGAGAAAGTGATGGGCGGCCTGTTGGTGTTCACGGGGATACTGTTCGCGACCGGGCAAATGTCGACGATATCCTATTGGCTTTTGGAAACTTTTCCGGGATTCGCGACGATCGGTTGATCGACGGGTTCGCAAACAGAGGAGAACTGCATGCTCAGGCAATTGCTTATCGCCAGCGCCTTCATCGGCGTTCTCGCCGGCAGCGCCTACGCTGTGGAAATCGGCGACGACGGTCTGCACAAGCAGGACTGGTTCTCCCTCACCTTCAAGGATGTGGCGGAAGACATCCAGGCTGCCAAGGACGAGGACAAACGCCTCGTTCTGGTCTTCGAGCAGCGCGGCTGCATCTACTGCAAGAAGATGCACGAGGAGCTGCTGACCAACCCTGAGGTGCGGGATTACATCCAGGCCAATTTCAAGGTCGTCCAGTACAATCTGTTCGGTGACGAGGAAGTGACCGACATCGACGGCGAAACGCTGACGGAAAAGAGCGCGGGCCGGCGTTGGGCCGTCGTGTTCACGCCAACTATTCTCTTTATGCCGGAAGAAGTGCCAGAAGAGGGAACGGCAGGCGAGGCCGCGGTGGCAACGATGCCGGGCCTGTTCGGTAAGCAAACCTTTCTTCACATGTTCGAGTGGGTCAGGACCAAGGGCTACGACGGCGATGAGCACTTTCAGAAGTATCATGCCCGCAGGCTCGAAGAGAAAGGCCTCATCGATGCTCAGCCGGCCAATTAATTGCTGCAGCGCAGCAAGTCCGATTGAGCGACCGCAAAATATTCAAAAAAAACAATTCTTGCATTTTTCGCACTGGATCGCCTAAGCTGAGTTCCAGAATCGCAGCAGATCGGCCGCAAAAGGCCGGCAATCGGAGGAAGTCTTGTTCATGACGCGTTCTCTCGCGCTAAGCCTCGCCTTGATCGTAACGGCCACTCCGCTGGCCACCGCCGCCGAAACGGCGCCCACTGAGGTGGCCTTTACAGATATGGCGGTGCCGGAATCTTTGACCGATCAACCTGGCGACCCGGAAAAGGGACGCGAGATTTTCGCGGATCGCAAGTCGGGCAATTGCCTCGCCTGCCACGCGAACAAGGATCTTTCGGGCCAGCTTTTCCATGGAACCGTCGGGCCGGTGATGGACGGCGTGGCGACGCGCTGGGAGCCGGGGCAGCTACGGGCGATCGTCGCCAATGCAAAACAAGTGTTTGGTGAGCAGACCGTCATGCCGGGCTTCTATACGCTCGATGTGGGGGTGGACGTCGCCGAAGAGCATCAGGGCAAGACGATCCTGTCGGCGCAAGAGGTCGAGGACGTCGTAGCCTATCTGGGTACGCTGAACGGCGAATAGTGAAAGGTTGATAAAATGAATGTCACGAGACGACACATGTTCGCGCTGTCCGCCGGCGCTGCGGCGGCCGGCCTGGTTGCGTTTGCACCCGGGCGGGCGTTCGCAACTCCCGAGGAGACGGAAAAGGCTCTGTCGACCCTGACGGGTGGTACCGAGCCGCAGACCGGCAAGATTTCGCTGACCGCCCCCGAGATTGCCGAGAACGGCAACACGGTGCCGATCTCGGTCGAGGTCGAGAGCCCGATGACAGAGGGCGAGTACGTGGAATCCGTCACGATCTTCGCCGATGGAAATCCCAATCCGGAGGTGGCGACCTTCCTGTTCACGCCGATGAGTGGCTCGGCCGTGGCGACGACGCGCATTCGGCTCGCCAAGACGCAAAACGTCATTGCGGTGGCGAAGCTGAGCGATGGCTCGACCTACTCCGATCGCAAGGAAGTCAAGGTGACGATCGGTGGTTGCGGCGGCTGATCGCCGGATAAGACAAAATTCACCGAATCAGAAATCGATCGATGCGCGGCCGGGCCAAGACCTAGGGAGCCGCGGGCATCGGAGGAGACGAAAAGATGGCATCCAAGCCCAGAGTGAAGGTCCCGAAAAGCGCCGAGGCCGGCGAGGTCGTGACGATCAAGACGCTGATCAGTCACGATATGGAATCCGGTCAGCGCAAGGACAAAGAAGGCAACGTGATCCCGCGCCAGATCATCAACAAGTTTACCGCCGAGTTCAATGGAGCGAAGGTCTTCGAGACCAACCTTGAGCCCGCGGTTTCGGCGAACCCCTATTTCGAGTTCACCTCCAAGGTGCCGGAGAGCGGGACGTTCAAGTTCACCTGGGTCGACGACAATGGCGAGACCTACACGGACGAGCAGAAGATCGAGGTCAAATAAGGATCGGGCCGGCTTTCCGAAGCCGGTCGGCCATCCATCGATCACTGCAATCGGGAGGAAAATCGCGTGAAAAAAACTGCCATCGCCCTGATGGGTATTGTCTCTTTCGGTAGTCTCACAATGGTCTTTGGCGCTGCCGCCGAGCCGGTCGACGAGAAATTAAGTATCGACGGTAAGGAAATGACGATCGTTGCCCCGGCGCCGACGGAGCCCGAAGGCCATCCCTTCAAGGAAGTGAAATCCGGCTGGCTTTACCGTGAGGCGGAGACCCGCCAGGTTGAATCGGACAGTTTCGAAAATCCCGGCATGCTCAATGTCGAGCGGGGCGAGGAGATATGGAACACCGTCGAGGGAGCGGCAGGGAAGTCCTGCGCTTCTTGTCATGACGACGCGGCGGAGTCGATGAAGGGAGTCGGCGCGAATTACCCGAAGTGGAACGAGAAAGAGCAGAAGCCGTTCAACGTCGAACTGCAAATCAATGCCTGCCGGACCGAGCGGATGGAGGCAGAGCCCTATAAGTTCGACGTTCAGGATCAGAAGGACCTGACTGCCTTCGTCAAGCATCAGTCGCTCGGCGAGCCGACGAAGGTCGATCTCGCCGAGGGTGAGATGATGGACTGGTGGCAGAAGGGCAAGGATCGCTATTATCTGCGTACCGGCCAGTTGAACCTGTCCTGCGCATCCTGTCACGAAGATAATTCCGGCCAGTACATTCGGGCCGATCATCTCAGTCAGGGGCAGACCAACGGCTTTCCGACCTATCGCCTGAAACAGTCGAACCTGGTTTCGATCCAAAACCGGTTCCGCGGCTGTATCCGCGATACGCGCGCCGAATATCCGGCGGCCTTTTCCGATGAGCTGATGGCTTTGGAAGTCTATACCTCATGGCGCGGGAGCGGCTTGTCGGTCGAAACGCCCGCGGTGCGGCAGTAAAACAAGTCAGCGAGGGCGTCCGTAGGCGTCCTCGCGTCTTCTTTTCCAAAACGAGTTGACGAATCCGGATCGCCAGTGCTGTCCGGAACGAGGGCAAGCTATGTTTTCAAGACGCGAGTTTTTGACCGCGACGGTGGCCTTGGCGGCCCTGACCGGCTCAGGATTGTCCGGTCGCTGGTCCCGTGCGGCCGCGCAGCAGCTGATGAGCGAGGACGACCTGCTCGGGGCCCCCGATTTCGGCAATCTCACGATCCTTCATATCACCGACATTCATGCTCAGTTGAAGCCGGTCTTCTTTCGCGAGCCAGCCGTCAATATCGGCGTTGGCGAGGCCGTGGGGCAGCCGCCGCATGTCTCCGGCGCGGATTTCCTCAAGCTCTACAACATCGAACCCGGCACGCCCGATGCCTATGCGCTGACGTCAGAAGACTTCGCGGCGCTGGCCGGGCAATACGGCAAGATGGGCGGGCTCGATCGCACCGCGACGATCGTCAAGCGCGCCCGCGCCGAGCGCGGTGATGACAATGTCCTCCTGCTGGACGGCGGCGATACCTGGCAAGGCAGCTATACGGCGAACAAGACCTCCGGCGCAGACATGATCACCGCCATGAACGCGCTGAAGCCCGACGCAATGACTGGGCACTGGGAGTTCACCTACGGGACCGACCGGGTGAAAGACGCCATAGAGGGGTTGCCGTTCGCGTTCCTCGGCTCGAATATTTTCGACAATGAATGGGACGAGCCAGCCTTCGAGGCATGGAAGATGTTCGAGCGGGGCGGCTCGAAGATCGCCGTCATCGGGCAGGCCTTTCCCTATACGCCGATCGCCAATCCATCATGGCTGATCCCCGGCTGGTCCTTCGGCATCCGCGATGAGGAGATCGTCAAGCACGTCGCGGCGGCGAAGGCGGCCGGCGCCGATCTGGTCGTGCTGTTGTCGCATAACGGCTTCGACGTCGACCGCAAGCTGGCCTCACGCGTCGAGGGCATCGACATCATTTTGACGGGTCATACCCATGACGCGCTGCCGGAGCCCTTCATGGTCGGCAAGACCATGCTGATCGCCTCAGGCTCGAACGGCAAGTTCCTCAGCCGCTTGGATCTCGACATTTCGGACGGGCGGTTGAAGGACTTCCGCTATCGTCTGATCCCGGTCTTTTCCGATGTCATCACGCCGGACCTCGAGATGGCGTCGATCATTGATTCAGTACGAGAGCCCTACGAGGATGAATTGAAGCGCGTCGTTGGCAGGACCGAGAGCCTGCTTTACCGCCGCGGTAATTTCAACGGCACATGGGATGATCTGATCTGCGAGGCGCTGCTTGCCGAGCGGGACGCGGAGATCGCCCTGTCGCCGGGCTTCCGGTGGGGTACCTCCCTCCCGGCCGGAAGCGACATCACCATGGAAGACGTCCACAACGTCTGTGCCATGACCTATCCCGCCGTCTACCGGAACAAGATGACCGGCGAGACGCTGAAGGCCATCCTCGAGGATGTGGCGGACAACCTCTTCAACAGCGATCCCTATTACCAGCAGGGCGGCGACATGGTGCGCGTCGGCGGTATGGGATTTGGGATTGACCCGACCAAGGAGATCGGCTCGCGCATTTCCGACATGACGATCCTCAAGACCGAAACGTCGATCGAGGCGAGCCGGGAATATGTCGTCGCCGGATGGGCCTCGGTCAACGAAGGGACCGAGGGACCGGCGATCTGGGACGTCGTCGAAGGTTATCTGGCGAAGAATCCGACGGTGTCGCTCGAACAAAACCGCAGCGTTCAACTGAAAGGTTGAACTCGCTTCTCGACAGCCAAGGTCCGCGCTGATATATTCTGATTATTGAATATATCGATATTCGGAGGAAACTAATGATCGACGGCCCCGAAAAGGCGGGAGACGGGCCCTCCCGTCGAAGCTTTCTGAAGCGAAGCCTGGCGCTGGGAGGCGCCGCAGCGATTGCGGGTCTCGGAGGCCGGCAAGCCTCTGCCGCGGCGGGCGGCGATCCGGCGATTACCGAGGTTCAGGACTGGAACCGTTATCTCGGCGATGGCGTCGACGCGCGGCCTTACGGAATGCCGTCGCCGCATGAGTCGGAAGTCGTTCGGCGCGACGTGTCTTGGCTGACGGCGGATTCGACGAGTTCGGTCAATTTCACGCCGCTGCATGAACTCGACGGTATCATTACGCCGAATGGCCTGTGCTTCGAGCGCCATCACGCGGGTATCGCCGAGATTGCGCCGAATGAGCATCGGTTGATGATCAACGGGCTGGTTGATCGCCCGCTGGTCTTCACGATGGAAGATCTGAAGCGCTTTCCGCGTGAGAACAGGATCTACTTCCTCGAATGTGCCGCCAATACCGGCATGGAATGGCGTGGCTCGCAGCTGAATGGCTGTCAGTTTACCCACGGCATGGTGCATTGCGTCATGTATACGGGGACGCCGCTCCGCTATCTCCTGGAGGAAGCCGGGGTAAAGAGCGCCGGTTCCTGGCTTCTCGCCGAAGGCGCCGATGCTTCGGCGATGACCCGTTCGATCCCGATGGAGAAGGCGCTCGACGATTGCCTCGTCGCCTGGAAGATGAACGGCGAGGCGCTGCGTCCCGAGCAGGGCTATCCAGTTCGTCTCGTCGTGCCGGGGTGGGAAGGCAACATGTGGGTCAAGTGGCTGCGCCGCCTCGAGGTCGGAGATGCCCCTTGGCAGCAGCGTGAGGAGACCTCGAAATATACCGATCTTCTGGCCAATGGCGAAGCGCGACGCTTTACCTGGGCAATGGACGTGAAGTCCGTCATTACCAATCCCAGCCCGCAGGCGCCCATCACACATGGCCGGGGACGTACCGTCGTGACCGGCCTGGCCTGGTCGGGCAATGGCCGCATCAAGCGCGTCGACGTTTCGCTTGATGGTGGCCGGAATTGGATCGAAGCGCGGATCGACGGGCCGAGCCTGTCGATGGCCGTGCACCGGTTCTATCTCGATTTCGACTGGGACGGATCGGAACTCTTCCTGCAATCGCGCGCGATCGACGAGAAGGGCTTCGTTCAGCCGACCAAGGACGAACTGCGCGCGGCGCGCGGTGAAAACTCAATCTATCACAATAATGGTATCCAGACCTGGTGGCTGCAAACCGACGGAGCGCTCGAAAATGTCGAAGTTTCCTAAGCTCCTGCTCGCGACTGGCGCCATCGTCGGTATCTTGGCGTCATCGGCTCTGGCGGCGGGCGATGCCGACGCCGGCAAGAAGGTCTTCAACAAGTGCCGCGCTTGTCATGCGGTCGGAGAGGGCGCCGCCAACAAGATCGGCCCGCAGCTGAACGAGCTTTTCGGGCGGGCCGCGGGCGGTCTTGCCGATTACAAATATTCTCCCGCCTTGACGACGGCCGGAGAAGGCGGCGTCGTTTGGGGCGAAGCGACCCTGTCGGAATTTCTCGCGGACCCGAAAGGCTTTGCGAGCGGTACCAAAATGGGTTTCGCGGGCCTCAAGAAGGAAGACGACCGCGACGATGTCATCGCCTATCTGGCGACATTCTCGAGCGAGACTGCGGCGGCTACGGATGCCGAGAAGCCCGGTGATGGCGAAGCTGTCGCCGAGGCGGAGGTGGCCACGCCTGAGCCGGCCCAGCCGGAGACGAAGTCGGCCGAGAACGAGGCGGGCGGGACTGCGGTGGCGGCTTCTGTCGCGGCCGAGCCGTCCGGCGGACCGCTCAGCCTCGGCCGACCGGCAACCGAAGAGGAGGTCGCGGCTTGGGATATCGATGTCAGGCCCGATGGAAAAGGGCTGCCTGTCGGTCGTGGGACGGTTGCCGAGGGCGAGCCGATCTTCACCGAGAATTGTGCGTCCTGCCACGGCGATTTCGGCGAGGGACGCGGTCGCTGGCCGGTGCTCGCCGGCGGGTTCGATACCTTGACCCGCCAGCGTCCGGAAAAGACGGTCGGCTCCTATTGGCCCTATCTGTCCACCGTCTACGACTACGTTTACCGGGCGATGCCATTCGGTAACGCGCGGTCGCTGAGCGACGACGACGTCTACGCGCTGACCGCCTATATCCTCTACCTCAACGACATCGTGACGGATGAGGAGTTCGAGCTGTCGAACGAGAACTTCACCACCATCGAAATGCCGAATGTGGATGGGTTCATCCCGGATACTCGCGAGGCGGAAGCGCACTATCAGACGAGCGATCCCTGCATCACCGACTGCAAGCCGGAACCGGCAAAAGTGACGATGCGGGCGCAGGTTCTCGATGTCACGCCCGACTCGGCCGACGGCGAGGGCGAGGGGCCAGCCGGGGGCAACGTCGACTGATCGCCAGGGCTCGAGCGGCAAGCATGGATATCTCGCGGTGTGGCAATAGATGGTGCTGACATCGTCATCGCGAGATATCGTCGGCTGAAGACGATCAGCCGGAGGACTCTGCCATGCACCGTCGCCGTCCCTTGCATTCCGCCGCACTCAGGTCCGCCGTGAAGATGATCGCGGTGGGCATCTGGCTTACACTGATGCCGATGCTGGCGGGCGGCTGGGCAACGTCCGCCAAGGCTCAGGGAGCGGAAGACGATTCCAGCTTTGTCACGCAAAGACTGGCCCTTCAGGTGTCCGTTGACGACGAGGCCGTGATGCGTTCGGCCCTCGACATCGCCGCTAATGTGTCCCGCTTTTATTCGGATCAAGCGGAAGAGGTCGATATTCGCATCGTCGTTTTCGGGCCTGGCATGACAATGCTGCGCCCGGAAATGTCCCCAGTCATGGATCGCCTGAAGGCGTTCGATCAGAGCATGCCCAACGTCAGTTTCGCGGCCTGCGGCAACACGTTGGACTCGCTGGAGCGGGCGGAAGGCGCTCGGCCGGAGATTGTCGAATACGCGGATGTCGTGGAGGCAGGGGTCGCCGAACTCATGCGCCTCGACCAGGCGGGCTATACGATCGTCAAGCCGTAACCGTTACGGTGCACGGCGCAATCCGACCTCGGCGACGTGGGGAAACGGAAACCGGCCCAGCATTGCCGGGCCGATCGCGTCATGGAAATTTGACGTGGGCGGAATCAATAGCCGCGCGCCGATTGCGACCGAAGAAGCATCAACCGGCTCTCGGTCTGAAGATCGCGGTAAGTCGCCTCCGAGCCCGGGATGCGGACGCGGTTGCCAAACGCATGCCGCGAAACCGGCGCGCCGAACCGGGTGGACGAGCGGACGCGACTGGAAATGAACGCCGGCCCGTGTGTCACGCCCAGGACAGTTTCATAGCGGGTGTTCTCTTCCGCTTTGCGGTAGGTATCTTCCGAGCCGGGGATGATACCGCCGCCGGCCAAGACGGTGGATGCCGGGAGCATCAGACTCGCGGTGATCAGTCCCATAAGAACGGTCTTCATATTCGCCTCCTCTATTCAAGTCGGAAAGCGGTTGCTTTCAGAAGTGAATTCGCTGAGGGAAGACGCCTGGTTACGGCCAAGACTGTCACCTTGTCTTGAGCGTAACTTGTTCGATTCTATTTTAGGGAGGCTGGCGGGCGGTCTATTCGGGCCGAGTTCCGGTCGCCCGCTAGACGGTGGGGCAGGCTCGGTTCACCACCGCAAAACACGGTGGCCCGCGAATGCGCCGGCGGCGGTGAGGATCAGCGCAGCAAACGAATACCAGACCGCTACGAACAACGGCGAGTCGTTGGGGCACTGGGCAGTATAGAAGAAGGCGGCTACCGACGCCGCGGCGAGACCCGCCATCGCGCCGGCCAGCGCCGGCCGTGTCGGCGCCTGTCGGCGCAGCGCCCAGAGGAACATGATCAGTAGCGGCGCACCCAGCGAAACGATCGCGATCACGCACATCACATAGTTCGTGCCGATCAAGCTGTCCGCCCAGAGATTCGGCGGCACGACATATAATTCCGCCGCCACGGCGAGCATGAGAAGACCGCCCGGCAGAACCAGCCAGTCGAGCGGCCGCCTTTTCGAGGCGCCCGGACGCGCCAGGGCGCGCATGGCCAGAAAGGCCGTGACCGCCAGGGCGCCGCTGATGACGACCTTCACGATGAAGCGGGCGGTTTCGATGGCATAGGCGATGTCCGGCCGCAATCCGGTCGCGGCGAAGAACAAGACCCCGGTCGTGCCGGCTGCCAAGACCGCGAGGAACAACCATGATGGGCCTTGGCCGCGCGCTTTGCGATCACGGTCGGAGGCAAGCGTTTCGATGAGGAATTGCGTGTCCATATTCAGGCCTGACCAAATTTCGCGGCGATCGATGCCAGACCGCGATGGAACGCAACCCGAACCGCTCCCTCCGTCACGCCCAGCCGGTTCGCGGTTTCGCCGACCGAACGTCCTTCGAGCGACAGCGCGGCGACGACCTCTCTCTGGCGCCCTGCGAGCAGCCGCAATGCCTTGGTGACATCGAGCCTGTTGGCGCTCGGAACGGTCGTCGGATCCTCAAGCTTGTCGGTAAAGTCCGCGATGTCGAGGTTCACTCTGCGGCCGTGTCGTCGGTAGGCGTCGATCGCCTTGTAACGGGCGATCGCGAATAACCACGGAGCCACCGGTTCGCCCTCTCGCCAAGTATGGCGTTTGATATGAACGGCCATCAAGATTTCCTGCACGAGGTCCTCCGGATCGAAGCCACTGGCACTTGCGGGCGCCTTCCGTCTGGCGAATCCACGCAGGATTTTCGCGGCCTCCTCAAGAAACTGACGATACGCATTCTCGTCCCCCGCGTTCGCGGAAGTCAAAAGCGTGTCCAGTCGTCCGAAATCGGCTGGCGGGACTGGCATCGTGTTGGTCCTTCGCGTGGTGCCGTGATGATGTTTCGCAGCATCGCAAAATTTTCGTCCGCTCGCTCTCAAGCCTGTTCACATCATGGTGACAGCGAAGCGATTCCCAGCCGGCGCGCGCACCTCACGTTTTCGGAGGATATTCATCGGCCGATTGTGTTAGCGAGACTCATGTCCCTGCGGCCAGCCCAATACGGTCCGATGAGAGTCATGCGGCACGAGCGCCACGGCTTTACCGCGCTTGGGCTGTTGCTGTTGATCGTCCAATTGCTCTTGGGCGGGATGGCGCAGGGCGCGATGGCAGCGCAAGGCGCTGGGCCCGGCGCTGTCATCTGTACGGGGCAGGGGACAGCCGGGCATTCATCGAGCGGCGCTGGTCGCATGGGCGACTGCCCGTGCCTGGCTGCGGCCTGCTGCCATGCCGGGATCGCCGGCGACGCCCGGATCCCGCTCGCGGCGCATCCCGTTTCCCGCGACGCCGCCTCCGTCGATCTGCCGAGCTCCCCCGTCGCGATGGATCGCAGGCCGCTGGCACTGTTTGCGCGCGCCGGACAAAGTCCTCCCACCCTCTCCTGAAGCGGATCCGCACTTTGTCGCGCGTTGAATCGCGCCCACCTGCTTTCTGGAGATTATCATGACCATTCTCATCATTCGCGTTTTCGCGACGGCACTTGTCGCCTGCATTCCGTTGTCCAATGCCCATGCCGATGTCACGCTTGTCGAAGCGACACCCACGTTGTCGACGGCATCCGAGGCGGTGGGTGATCTTGTTGTCAGCGGGGGCTTTGCCCGCGCCATGCTGCCGGGCGCCAAGGTCGGTGGCGGCTATCTGACGATCGCCAATCAGGGATCGACGGCCGATCGGCTGGTGTCGATGTCATCGGCGGCAGCGGGACGGGTCGAGCTGCATGAAATGGCGATGGAAGGCGAGGTGATGCGGATGCGCGCCCTCAAGGAAGGCCTCGCTATCGCGGCGGGAGAGACGATCTCGCTGATGCCGGGCGGACACCATCTGATGTTCATGGACATCGTCGAGCCGTTCAGGGAAGGCGCCAGCGTTGCGGTGACCCTCACCTTCGAGCACGCCGGCTCGGTGGAGGCCGTGTTGGCGGTTCTCAGCCCCGGGGCAACGCAAGCCGAACAGAAGTAGCGGTTCGCTGCGTTTCGGACTTCAATCGTAAGATCGATCTCGCTGGGGGGAAGGTGCCGACTTCCCGGCGAGGCTCCGCCGACTTCGACGCTGCGACAAACGAAAAAGCCGCCTGGATTTCTCCCGGCGGCTCCGCGTCTCTTGCGAGACTGTGCGGCCCTCGCTTCCCGACTCGCCAGTACATCCGTGGTCGGACGGGAAGCTAAAGGCCTTAGGCGCATCGACCTGAGTGTCAGGGACGCGTTGCACCATCCTTAGATGGGTAGCCCGTGTAGCTTGCGCAAGGCTGACCGTTCGCCAGGGCACCGATATCCCGACCTGCGACCGGCGGCTCGATAATTTTTGTATGGTCGGTTGACCAAATGCCTTGTGGCGGCGCACCACAGCAAACGAGCAAGCCTGCGCTGTGCCGAGAGCCGGCGCCGAAAAATCATCGTTCAACCGGAGTGATGCCCCATGACCGTCCAGCCGAACTCGATCGAGGCGCGCGACATCGCGTTCCACCTGCACAGCTACACCAATGCCCGCAAGCACGAGACCAACGGCCCGGTGGTGATCGAGAAGGGCGAGGGGGTGTTCGTCACAGACACCGACGGCAACCGCTATATCGAGGCGATGGCGGGGCTGTGGAGCGTCGCCGTCGGCTTCGGCGAAAAGCGCCTGGTCGACGCCGCGGCGAAGCAAATGAGCAAGCTGCCCTACTACCACACCTTCACGCACAAATCGCATACGCCGGCGATCGAACTCGCTGAGAAACTGGTCGCCATGGCGCCAGTGCCGATGTCGAAGGCCTATTTCACCAATTCCGGCTCCGAAGCCAACGACACCATGATGAAGCTGGTGCGCTATCGCTCTAACGCGCTCGGTCAGCCGCAGAAAAAGAAGTTCATCAGCCGGATGCGCGGCTATCACGGCGTCACGCTGGCCTCGGCCAGCCTGACCGGGCTTGTCAACAACCACCGCGATTTCGACCTGCCGATCGAGGGCGTGCTACACACGACCTGTCCGCATTTCTGGCGCGAGGGCCGCGACGGCGAGAGCGAGGAGGATTTCGCCACGCGCTGCGCCGAGGAGCTCGAAGCGATGATCCAGGCGGAGGGGCCGGAGACGTGTGCTGCCTTCATCGGCGAGCCGGTGATGGGCGCGGGCGGCGTCGTGGTGCCGCCGGCGACCTATTGGGAGAAGATCCAGGCCGTGCTCAAGCGGCACGACATTCTGCTGGTCGCCGACGAGGTGATCTGCGGGTTCGGGCGCACGGGGCAGATGTTCGGATCGCAGACCTATGGGATCGAGCCGGACATCATGACGCTGTCGAAGGCGCTGTCCTCGTCCTATCTGCCGATCTCCGCGCTGCTGATCAACGAAAAGGTCTATGGGCCGATCGCCGACCGGTCGGCCGAGATCGGCACGCTCGGTACCGGCTATACGGCGTCCGGTCACCCGGTGGCGGCGGCGGTGGCGCTGGAGAACCTCAAGATCATCGAAGAGCGCGATCTTGTCGGCAACGCCCGCGAGATGGGCGTTCACCTTCAGGCGGGCCTCAAGTCGCTCGAAGATCATCCGCTGGTCGGGGAGGCTCGCGGCGTCGGGCTGATCGGCGCGATCGAGCTGGTCTCGGACAAAAAGGCGAAGGCCGCCATGCAGCCGCCCGGCGCGATGGCGGCGCAAGCCTTCGCCATCCTGCAGAAGAACGGCGTCATCTCGCGCGCCATCGGCGATGCTTTGGCCTTCTGCCCGCCGCTGATCATCGAGGCCGGGCACATCGACACGATCGTCGAGACGACGCGGCGCAGTCTGGACGAATTGCAGGCGAGTCTTTGAAGCGGCGGTAGCACGGAGAGGATGCCGACGTTCTCCACGCGTCGTCATCCTTCCTCTCACGCGTCGTCCCGGCCTTGCGCCGGGACCCATTCCAGGCCGTGCGAGCCACATTTGCGCGGTCTGCTCGCGATTATCCCTCGATATACTCATGCAGGATCGAGTTGATCAACGTCTGGTAGGGCATGCCCTTTTCGGCTGCCTTGGTCTTCAGTCGGGCCAGATCGCGTTCGGGAATGGCGATGGAAATGCGCCGTCGCTTGCCGTCGAGCGTGGCCCGCGCAATCTCGGCCCAAAGCGCCCGTTGTGTTTCGATATCGCCAACCGACACCCACTCGCCATTTTCGCTCGCCTCGTAGTCCTCGCGCTCGTCGTCGCTGATGATCGGCTTCGGCTCGGGTCGCTTCATGATTTTTTCCCCATAAAGGTACGGGTTGCCTTGCGGCTCGGAAACATCGTTTTCAGAAAGATGCCGCCGTCCTGCTCCACGAAGGGCACTACCCATATATAGTCATCGATAAGAACCAGCAGTTGCTGTTGATGCGCATAGCGCGTGCGGCTTGGATGGGCGCGTCTTTCGACAAGCGCCCCTTCGCTGAGCGCCACCAAGACACGCTCGAACCCGAAGCCGTAGCGGGTCTTGAGCGCCGCATTCTTTCCCGGATTCCACTCGATCGTCATATCGCTAATATGCTTGGAATATATATTCTCTTGCAAGACGCCGCAGAAAGATTCCTCCCCCGTTCCTCCTCCCTCATGATGGTCCCAGCGCCAACTCCTCGTGAGCCAGGCGACGGGACGGTCGAGAGGATTTGTTGACATAAGCATATCTTTATGTGATCTGCGGGCAAGAAACGGGATCGATGACGCTATGACCGACACATTCGACCAACTCTTCGGGCCGCTAACCGAGGGCCGGTCTCCGGCGGAAGCGGCTGCCGCGCTGCGCAAGGCGGCGGGCGAACGCATTCTCGTGCTCGACGGTGCCATGGGCACCGAGATCCAGCTGCTTGGCCTCGGCGAGGATGATTTTCGCGGGCATCGCTTCGGCGCCTGCGAATGCCATCTGCAGGGCAACAACGACCTTCTGAACCTGACGCAGCCCAAGGCGATCGAGGAGATCCATTATTCCTACGCCATCGCCGGCGCGGACATTCTGGAAACCAACACCTTCTCCTCGACCTCCGTCGCCCAGGCCGACTATCAGATGGAGGCGGAAGTCTATGAGCTGAACCGTGACGGCGCGCGGCTTGCCCGCCGCGCCGTCATCCGCGCCGAACAGGCCGACGGCAAGCGCCGCTTCGTCGCCGGCGCGCTCGGGCCCACGAATCGCACGGCGTCGATGTCACCGGATGTCAACAATCCCGGCTATCGGGCTGTTTCCTTTGACGATTTGCGGATCGCCTACGGTGAGCAGCTGCGCGGACTGATCGACGGGGGTGCGGATCTAATCCTCATTGAGACGATCTTCGACACGCTGAACGCCAAGGCGGCGGTCTTTGCCTGCGAGGAAATCTTCGCGGAGAAGGGTGTGCGCCTGCCGCTGATGATCTCCGGCACGATCACCGACCTGTCGGGCCGCACCCTGTCGGGGCAGACGCCGACCGCCTTCTGGCATTCGCTGCGCCACGCCAGGCCCTTCACCATCGGGCTCAACTGCGCGCTCGGCGCGGCGGCGATGCGCGACCATCTGGCGGAAATTTCCGGCGTCGCCGATACGCTCGTCTGCGCCTATCCGAATGCCGGCCTGCCGAACGAGTTCGGCGAGTACGACCAGAGCCCCGAGGCGATGGCGAAGGAGGTTGCTGTCTTTGCCGCAGAGGGGCTGGTCAACGTCGTCGGCGGCTGCTGCGGCTCGACGCCGGACCACATCAAGGCGCTGGCGGAGGCGGTGACCGGCTATCAGCCGCGCCGGGTTCCCAAGATCAAGCCGCTGATGCGCCTGTCGGGCCTGGAGCCTTTCACGCTGACGCCGGAGATTCCGTTCGTTAATGTCGGCGAGCGCACCAACGTCACCGGCTCGGCGAAATTCCGCAAGCTGATCACCGCCGGCGATTTCGCCGCGGCGCTCGACGTCGCCCGCGACCAGGTGGCGAACGGCGCGCAGATCATCGACGTCAACATGGACGAGGGCCTGATCGACTCCAAGCAGGCGATGATCGAGTTCCTCAATCTCGTCGCCGCCGAGCCGGACATCGCGCGGGTGCCGGTGATGATCGATTCCTCGAAGTTCGAGGTGATCGAGGCGGGGCTGAAATGCGTCCAGGGCAAGCCGCTGGTCAACTCGATCTCGATGAAGGAAGGCGAAGCGGCGTTTCTGGAACAGGCGCGGCTGGTGCGCGCCTATGGCGCGGCGGTCGTCGTCATGGCGTTCGACGAAAAAGGCCAGGCCGACACGATCGAGCGCAAGGTCTCGATCTGTTCGCGCGCCTACAAGCTGTTGACGGAAGAAGCCGGTTTTCCGCCGGAGGACATCGTCTTCGATCCGAACATCTTTGCGGTCGCGACGGGCATCGAGGAGCACAATGGCTACGGCGTCGACTTCATCGAGGCGACGCGCCAGATTCGCGAGACCCTGCCGCATGTCCATATCTCGGGCGGCGTGTCGAACCTGTCCTTCTCGTTCCGCGGCAACGAGGCCGTGCGCGAGGCGATGCACGCCGTGTTTCTCTACCACGCCATCCAGGCGGGGATGGACATGGGCATCGTCAATGCGGGTCAGCTGGCGGTCTATGACTCCATCGATGCGGAACTGCGTGAGGCCTGCGAGGACGTCGTGCTCAACCGCAGCGACGACGGGACCGAGCGGCTTCTGGATCTGGCCGAGCGCTGGCGCGGGCAAGGCGGCCAGGAGGCGAAGGCGAAGGACTTGACCTGGCGCGAGAAGCCGGTGAACGAACGGCTCGCCCATGCGCTGGTCAACGGCATTACCGAATATATCGACGCCGACACCGAGGAGGCGCGGCAGGCCGCCGAGCGCCCGCTGCACGTCATCGAAGGGCCGCTGATGGACGGCATGAACATCGTCGGCGACCTGTTCGGCGCCGGCAAGATGTTCCTGCCGCAGGTGGTCAAGTCGGCGCGCGTCATGAAGCAGGCGGTGGCGCTTCTGCTGCCTTACATGGAGGAGGAGAAGCGGCTGAACGGCGGCGAGGGACGCAAGAACGCCGGCAAGATATTGATGGCGACGGTCAAGGGCGATGTCCACGACATCGGCAAGAACATCGTCGGCGTCGTCCTCGCCTGCAACAATTACGAGGTCATCGATCTCGGCGTCATGGTGCCCTCGGCGAAGATTCTGGAGATCGCGCGGAAGGAGCAGGTCGACATCATCGGCCTGTCCGGTCTGATTACGCCGTCGCTCGACGAAATGGCGCATGTCGCCTCCGAGATGGAGCGCGAGGGCTTCGACATTCCGCTCTTGATCGGCGGGGCGACGACCAGCCGCGTGCATACGGCGGTGAAGATCGATCCGCGCTATGACCGCGGCCAGACGGTCCACGTCAACGACGCCTCGCGCGCCGTCGGCGTCGTATCCAACCTTCTGTCGGCGGAGGCGAAGTCAGGCTTCGTCGACGGCATTCAGGCGGAATATCGCAAGGTGGCCGAGGCGCACGAGAAGGGCGAACGCGATAAGCAGCGCCTGCCACTGGCCAAGGCCCGCGCCAACGCCTTCCAGCCCGATTGGGCGGCTTTCGAGCCGACCGCGCCGTCCTTTACTGGCGTGAAGGTCTTCGACAATTGGGATCTGGAAGAGCTGTCGCGCTATATCGACTGGACGCCGTTCTTCCAGACCTGGGAACTGAAGGGCCGCTATCCGGCGATCCTGGAGGACGAGAAACAGGGGGAGGCGGCGCGGTCGCTGTTTTCCGACGCGCAGGCGATGCTCAAGCAGATCATCGCGGAGAAATGGTTCCGGCCCCAGGCGGTGATCGGCTTCTGGCCGGCGAACGCTGTCGGCGACGATATCCGGCTCTACACCGGCGATGACCGCCAGGACGAGATCGCGACCTTCTTCACCTTGCGCCAGCAGCTTGCCAAGCGCGGCGACCGGCCGAATCTGGCGCTGGCGGATTTCGTCGCACCGAAGGACAGCGGCAAGGCGGACTACGTCGGCGGCTTCGTCGTCACGGCCGGGATCGGGGAGGAGGCAATCGCCAACCGCTTCGCCAAGGCCAATGACGACTATGCCTCGATCATGGTGAAGTCGCTCTCCGACCGTTTCGCCGAGGCCTTTGCGGAGTTGATGCACGAGCGGGTGCGCCGGGAGTTCTGGGGCACTTCGCCCGACGAGGCCTTTTCGCCGGACGCGCTGGCTGGCGAGCCCTATGCCGGCATCCGGCCGGCGCCTGGCTATCCCGCCCAGCCCGATCATACCGAGAAGGCGACTTTATTCCGGCTGCTCGACGCGGAAGCGAAGATCGGGGTGAAGCTGACGGAAAGCTACGCCATGTGGCCGGGGTCGTCGGTATCTGGCCTTTATATCGGGCATCCCGACTCGTATTATTTCGGGGTCGCCAAGGTCGAGCGCGATCAGGTCGAGGACTACGCCCGTCGCAAAGGGATGGCCGTCGGCGAGGTCGAGCGCTGGCTGGCGCCGGTGCTGAACTATGTTCCGAAATCGGCGGAAGCGCCGCGGGCGGAGGCGGCCGAATAGGCGGGGCAATCCGGATACATGACGATCGCCGTGGAGACCCAACCCACCTTTGCGGCGCGCCCAGCGCGAAAATTTCTCACAAGCGAGCGGGAATTTGGAACGCACGACGCTGCGATGCGGTATCGTGGGGACTATATACTGTCGGGACGATCATAGAGGCGGCGAAGTCGCGGGCGGTGCGGCAACTGTTTCTCCCGACAATCGGGATGGAAGAGCCGGCGGCAGACGGGGCGCGAGCGCTTACGCCGGGTGGGCGGATCGCTGTGAGTAGTGCAACGCGCCGATTGCGAATGGAAAAGGACGAAACCCGATGAGTTCTCTCGCTCTCCAGATGGAACGTGCGCCGGAAACCGCCTTTCCCATTCCGGCAGGCGTCTTCGCCGAGACCGTCACGTCGGTCACGCACTACACGGACAGCTTGTTCTCGTTCCGCATCTCCCGGCCGCAGAGCTTCCGGTTCCGCTCGGGCGAATTCGTCATGATCGGGCTGCCGAACGCGGAGAAGCCTGTTTTTCGCGCCTATTCCATCGCCAGCCCATCCTGGGACGAGGAACTGGAGTTCTTCTCGATCAAGGTGCCGGACGGTCCCCTGACCGAGCATCTGCAGAAGATTACCGTCGGCGACACCGTGCTGATGCGCAAGAAGTCGACCGGCACACTGGTGCTCGATGCGTTGAAGCCCGGCAAGCGGCTGTTCTTGTTCTCGACCGGCACCGGAATTGCGCCGTTTGCGGGCGTCGTCCGCGACCCCGAGACCTACGAGAAGTTCGAGCAGGTGATCCTCACCCAAACCTGCCGGTTCGAGGCCGAACTGGCTTACGGGCGGGATCTGGTCGAGGCGGCCCGCTCGGACGAATTGATGAGCGAGTTTATCGGCGACAAGCTGCTGTTTCACGCGAGCGCGACGCGGGAGGGCGAAACCCGCCGTCACCGGATCACCACGCTGATCGAGACCGGTCGCCTGTTCGACCAACTCGGCATTCCGCCACTCGATCCGACCGACGACCGGGCGATGATCTGCGGCTCCATGGCGATGCTGAAGGATACAGAGAGACTGCTCGACGCACGCGGCTTCGTGGAAGGCGCCAACAGCCGGCCGGAAACCTATGTGGTGGAGCGGGCGTTCGTCGACTGAGGCGGGCTGCTCAAGCCGACAGCGTCGTCGCCGGCGCTGCTTGACAGGATGCGCCGGGAGCGGCACGGCGACTTTATGAGCCAATCTCCCCACACCGGCCTGAAGGTCGTGGAACTCGCGCGCATCCTGGCCGGACCGTGGATCGGTCAGACGCTGGCCGATCTCGGTGCTGACGTGATCAAGGTGGAGAGCCCAGCCGGTGACGATACGCGCGGCTGGGGACCCCCTTTCATCGAACGGGACGGCGAGCGGACGGCCGCCTATTTCCACGCCTGCAATCGGGGCAAGCGGTCGGTGGTGGCGGATTTTGCCACCAAGGAGGGGCGGGCGCAGGTTCGCGAATTGGCGTCCGAGGCGGACGTTCTGATCGAAAATTTCAAGGTCGGCGGCCTGAAGAAATACGGCCTCGACTACGACAGCCTCAAATCCGTCAATCCACGCCTCGTCTATTGCTCGGTCACCGGCTTCGGCCAGGACGGACCCTATGCGGGCCGGGCCGGCTACGATTTCATGATCCAGGGCATGGGCGGAATCATGAGCCTGACCGGAGCGCCGGACGGCGAGCCGCAAAAAATCGGCGTCGCCTTCGCCGATATCTTCACCGGGCTGTATGGGACGATCGCCATCCAGGCGGCGTTGGCCGATCGCGAGCGGACGGGCCGCGGCCAGTTCGTCGATATGGCCCTCTATGACTGCATGGCCGGAGTCCTCGCCAACCAGGCGCTGAACTACTTCGCCACAGGGGTCGCGCCGCGACGACTCGGCAACGCCCATCCCAATATCGTGCCCTACCAGGTCTTTCCGGTCGTCGACGGCCACCTCATCGTCGCCTGCGGCAATGACCGCCAATTCGAGCAGCTCTGCGGCGTGCTCGGATTGGGTGATCTGGCCATGGACGAACGCTATCGGACCAACGAGGCGCGGGTCGCGAACCGCGACGCGCTCACGCCGATCCTGACGGCGACGATCGCTGCGCGGACGCGCGACGACCTCCTGGCGGGACTCGAGGCGGTCGGAGTGCCGGCCGGACCGATCAATGATGTCGCGGGCGTTTTCTCCGATCCGCAAATCCTGCATCGAAACATGAAGATTGCGCCACAAGGCATTGCTGGTGTTCGTACTCCGATCGTTTACGGAGACGCCGAACTTTCCCTGGACCGGCCGGCGCCAAAGCTCGGCGAGCACCAGGGCGCGCGCTTCGGCCTCGCCGCTGACTAAGCCGGCGGATCAGGCAAGGTGGCAGTTTTCCGGCGCGCAATCCGCTCGCTGGCCACGCTTGAGATGGATGCCTCGGTAGGGACCATTTGCGATCTCGGGATCGACACAATCGGCCTCCACAGCGGGCGGACTCGCGTCAGCCCGGCGCAGGCTCCGCGCGTTAAGCACTGGTTAACCCCATCCCGCTTAGATCGCCGTAGCAACCGAAAATTAACCGAGATGACCAAGACCCTAACCGATACCCGCCCGATCCGACTCAAGGGCCGCTCGTTTCTCGCCCTCGTTCTCGCGCCGGAACTTCCCTTCGACGCGTGGCTGACCCGGCTCGACGACCTTGCCGCCCGCTCCACCGGTTTTTTCCTGGGGCGGCCGATCGTGCTCGACGTCGACGGGCTCGATATCGACCAGCCGCAGTTGAAGGAGCTGATCGGCGAACTCGGCGAGCGCAGTGTGCGGATCATGGGGATCGAAGGCGCGCGCGCGTCGCTGCTCGGCTTCGGTATGCCGCCGGCGATGAAGGGCGGCAGACCTGCCGCCGATTTCGAACCACCGGTGGCTGAGTCCGCGCCGAAAAAGACGGAATCGACGAAATCCAAGACGGCGAGCAAACCGGCCACCGCGCAGGCACCCGACCCGCAGCCGGTCAAGGCGATGCCGTCGATCATCATTACGGAGCCGGTGCGTTCCGGCCAGTCGGTGATCTTTCCCGAGGGCGACGTGACCATTCTGGGATCGGTGGCATCGGGGTCGGAGGTCGTCGCCGGCGGTTCGATCCACGTCTACGGAACGCTTCGGGGCAGGGCGATGGCGGGATCTGTCGGCAACGCTTCGGCGCGGATCTTCTGCCGCAAGCTCGAAGCCGAGCTGGTGGCGATCGACGGTCTCTACAAGACGGCCGAGGACATGGAACCGACATACCGCGGCCAGGCCGTCCAGGTCTGGCTCGAAGGCGATACGATCAAGGCGGAAATTCTGGGCTGAGGCTGCAAGCGGCCGGAAAGCAGGAGAGCGAGATGGCAAAAGTAATCGTGGTGACCTCGGGCAAGGGAGGCGTTGGCAAGACGACCTCCACCGCCGCGCTAGGGGCGGCGCTGGCCCAGCGCGGAGAGAAGACGGTGGTCGTCGATTTCGACGTCGGCCTGCGCAATCTCGATCTCGTCATGGGAGCCGAGCGGCGCGTGGTCTACGACCTCATCAACGTTGTCCAGGGCGACGCGAAGCTGACGCAGGCGCTGATCCGCGACAAGCGTCTCGAGACGCTCTTTCTGCTGCCGGCCTCGCAGACGCGCGACAAGGACAACCTCACGTCCGAGGGCGTCGAACTGGTGATGGAAGAGTTGAAAAAGACCTTCGACTGGGTGATCTGCGACAGTCCGGCCGGCATCGAACGGGGCGCGACACTCGCCATGCGCCATGCCGACGTCGCTGTCGTCGTCACCAATCCGGAAGTGTCTTCGGTGCGCGACTCGGACCGGATCATCGGTTTGCTCGATTCCAAGACCGCCAAGGCGGAGCGCGGCGAGCGGATCGAGAAACATCTGTTGTTGACCCGCTACGACCCCGCCCGTGCCGAGCGCGGCGACATGCTGAAGGTGGAGGACGTTCTCGACATCCTGTCGATCCCGCTCCTCGGCATTATCCCCGAGAGCATGGATGTGTTGCGGGCGTCGAATCTCGGAACGCCGGTGACGCTTGGCGAGAATCAGAGCGCGCCGGCTCTCGCCTACAGAGACGCCGCCCGTCGCCTTGCCGGCGAACAGGTGCCGATGTCGATACCCGGCGAGAGGCGCGGCCTGTTTGGCAAACTCTTCGGACGGAGGGCGGCATGAGCCTTTTCAGTTTCTTCAGCAAACAGACCTCGGCGCCGATGGCGCGCGAGCGCCTGCAGATACTGCTCGCGCACGAACGGGCGACGGTCGGGCACTCCGATCTCGTGGCCCTGCTTCGGGAGGAAATTCTGGCCGTCATCGCCAAGCATGTGCAGGTCGATGGCGACATGGTGAGCGTTAAAATGGATCGCGGCGAGAACGTTTCGACCCTCGAGGTCGATATCGAGATTCCCACGACCGCCAGCGTGCGGGCGGCCTGACGGCCGCACGCCCAACGAGCCCACCGCACGCGATCGCGGCGGCTCCCGACAGGAAAAGGAGACCAGCATGAGCCGAGTAACCCTCCTGGAGCGGTTGAAGGAACTGCAGCAGACGCCGAAGTTCCAGAACCGCGACATTCGCACGATCAGCTCCATTCTCTCGACCGAGGCGCTGGCCAAGCACGTCGAAGCCTGCGAGCAGGCCGCCGCGCGCTGACGCCAGCTTCCTTCCATCGAACACCATCGAGCGGCCCGGCTGCGCATTGCGCGGCCGGGCCGCGATGCGTTTCGGACATCCTGTTTGCGCGCGAAATCGCTTGCGCCATGGGTCGCGATCGCTACTGTGACGAATTGAGCGGACATGGGCGAAATGCCCGATCCGCTCGAAGGACGGTTCCCCGGCTGCCAAGCGGCTGGGGCGAAGAGGGAATGCGACGGGCCGACCCAAGCAGGGGGCCTTCATCGTAGCCGACCCCGCGACTGTAGAGCGGCGAGGTCGTCACCGCCGACCCGTTCCGACGATGTCACCAGCATCGGCGGACGGATCGGAAAGCCACTGAAGCTTCGGCTTCGGGAAGGCGAGGCGGCGACTGAAGACCCGTGAGCCAGGAGACCTGCCGGCCTTGGAAACCGCCGCAATCTCGCGGCCGTCACGGAGGTTGATATGACTGCAACGACCTATAGCATCGCCCAAGCCGAAGCACCGACGCGTATCGCGACCGGACTCGCCGCGTTGGTTCTCGGAGCGTTTTTCGTCTTCGGCATCGGTTTCGCCCATTCGGCGGCGGTGCATGATACGGCGCACGATGTCCGGCATTCCTACGGATTCCCCTGCCACTAAGCATTGGTTGCCCGGCTGCCATAGTGCAGACCGGGCTTTTGCTTTTTCGTATTGTTCAAAGCCGCCCGACCTCGTCGGCGCGGAAGGGGTATCGTTATGGTTGTAAGATTTTTGTTGGCCGCGCTGGTTGCCGGCCTGTTTGTCGGTGTCGTGATGACGCCGGTGCAATATCTGGGCGTGGTTCCGCTCATCCTCCAAGCCGAGGAATACGAGAGCGGGACGGCAGGACACGAGGCGGCCGGTGCCGATCTCGGCGGCCCGACGGAAAGCCGGCAAGTGTCGGCGCTGTTCGGCGGCGAATTGGTTCTCGCCAATGACCACGAGACGGCGGTGCAGGCGGACGACGAAACGGCGGGCGTATCTCCATTCTTCGGCCGCCTACTTGGCACGTTGTCGGCGAATATCGTGGCGGGCGGCGGCTTCGCGCTGATCCTTGCCGCAGTCAGCCTGCTCACCGGCCGCGCGATCACCCGGTCGAACGGCGTTCTATGGGGTTTGGCGGGCTTTGCGACCGTGGGGCTGGCGCCCGCGCTCGGACTGCCGCCGGAACTGCCGGCGATGCCGGCGGCGGACCTGTTCGAGCGGCAGGTCTGGTGGGCCGCCGTCGTCGCGCTGACGGCCGGCGCGCTCTACCTTCTCGTGTTCCGACGCGAGCTGTGGGCCACATTGGCCGCAATCGTGATGCTTGCCGTGCCGCATGTAGTCGGCGCACCGCATATCACCGACCTGACGAGCCCGGTTCCGCCGACCCTTGCGGCGGAGTTCGCGGTCATTTCGCTGGCGACGACGGCCGTGTTCTGGGTCCTGCTGGGGCTTGGCATTGGCCTCGCGATGGACCGGTTCGGGACGCGCGCGGCGTGAGTATCGCGCTCGGCGATGGCGTCACTCTCGTTCTTGGCGGAGCCCGCTCCGGCAAGAGCGCCCTTGCCGAGCGACTGGCCGAAGCAAGCGATCTTGCTCCCGTCTATCTCGCGACGGGCAGGGCTTTCGACGCCGAGATGGAGGCGCGCATCGGCGAGCACCGGGCGCGTCGAGGCAACAGCTGGCGAACGGTTGACGTGCCACTCGATCTGGTTGCCGCGATCGGATGCGAAGCCGGGCCGGAGCGCGTGGTCCTCGTCGATTGCCTGACGCTGTGGCTGACCAACCTCATGATGGAGGGGCGTGCGGTCGAGGCGGAATGCCAGGCGCTGGTCGACTGCCTCGCCGCGAGGCTTCCAGGTCCGGCGATCCTCGTTTCCAACGAGGTCGGGCTCGGGATCGTGCCGGAAAACGAGATGGCCCGTGATTTTCGCGATCATGCGGGCCGATTGCACCAAGCGGTTGCGGCGGTCGCGGCGAAGGTCCTCTTCGTCACCGCCGGCCTACCGATGATATTGAAGGGCTGATCGCCGACCGCCAAGGTCGAGGCGATCGCGACAACGGAGGCACTCCATGCAGGGCCAGAAGATTCCCGCCACCGTCATCACCGGGTTCCTCGGAGCCGGCAAGACGACGCTGATCCGCAACCTTCTGCAGAATGCCGGGGGGAGGAAGATCGCGCTGATCATCAACGAGTTCGGCGATCTCGGCGTCGATGGTGACATCCTCAAGGGTTGCGGTATCGAAACGTGCAGCGAGGACGACGTTGTCGAACTGACCAATGGCTGCATCTGCTGCACCGTGGCCGACGATTTCATCCCGACCATGACCAAACTGTTGGAGCGCGAGCGCGTACCCGATCACATCGTCATCGAAACCTCGGGTCTCGCCTTGCCGCAGCCGTTGGTCGCGGCCTTTAACTGGCCGGAGGTGAAGACGCGGGTGACCGTCGACGGTGTCGTTACGGTGATCGATACAGCGGCGGTCGCTGACGGCCGCTTCGCCGACGATGAGGTGAAGGTCGCGGCCCAGCGGGCGGCGGACGCGAGCCTCGATCACGACAACCCGTTGGAGGAGTTGTTCGAGGACCAGATCGCAGCAGCCGACCTTATCGTCCTCAACAAGGCCGATCTGGTCGACGCGCCGACATTGGAACGGGTGCGGCGTGAGATCGGGCAGAAGAGCACGCGCGCAGTGAAGATCGTCACCGCGGAGGGCGGCAAGCTGCCGGCGGACGTGTTGCTCGGCATCGCGGCCGGCACGGAAGACCTCATCGCCGAGCGCAAATCGCATCACGAGTTGGAGCATGAAGGGCACGACCACGACCATGACGAGTTCGAGAGCTTCGTCGTCGACGCCGGCACTGTTCCTGATCCCGCGACCTTCGCAAAGGGTCTGTCGCGACTGATCGCGACCCACGACATCTTGCGGCTGAAGGGTTTCGCCGACGTGCCGGGCAAGCCGATGCGGCTGGTCGTGCAGGCCGTCGGCAAGCGTATCGAAACCTATTTCGACCGTGCCTGGACACCCGGCGAAACCCGGGCCACGCGTCTTGTCGTCATCGGGCTGCACGACGGCCTCGACGCGGTGCGGATCGAGGCCGAGATTCAGGCGCTGGCCGGCAGCGCGGCAAAAGAAGCCGCCGAGTAGCGGGCGCTTTCCTTGCATCTCCTTCTCGCCCAGAAAGGCACGATCGACGACGGCGGCGATGCGGTGGACCTCGGCCAGTCGCCGGCCGATGTCGTCGTGCTGTCAGCGGCCGACACGGAGATCGCCAGCCTTGCGGCGGCCGCCCGGCGCCTCGGGGCTGCGGCCCCGACGCTGCGCCTCGCCAATCTCCTGCGTCTCAAACATCCGATGTCGGTCGATGTCTATGTCGAGCGAACGTTGCGCCACGCCAAGCTCGTCGTGGTGCGGCTGCTCGGCGGCGCGGCGTACTGGCCCTACGGGCTGGACGCGCTGCTCGCCAACGCGCAGGCGAGCGGAGCCGCGCTCGCCGTCTTACCCGGCGACGACAAGCCGGATCAGGGGCTCGACCACTACACCACGATTCCGATCGCCGAGCGCGACCGGCTCTGGCGCTATCTGGTCGAGGGCGGCGCGGCGAATGCCGGGAAATTCCTGGAGGGCTGCGGCGCGATCCTGGGCGGCGGCGAATGGCCGGCCGAGCCGCAACCGCTGTTGAAGGCTGGGGTGCTGGAGATTGGTGCTGGAGTATCCCGCCCCTCCGACCATTCTTTCCCGAAGGCGTCATCCTCTGACGGTGGTCATCCCGGCCTTGAGCCGGGATCCATGCCTCAACGTATGGACACCCATCTGGACCGCAACGGCAGCGAAGGCGGCTTGGAATGGATCCCGGCTCAAGGCCGGGATGACGAAGCAGAGGGAAAGCCCCTCGCGGCGATCGTGTTCTACCGGGCGCTGGTGCAGAGCGGGCAGACCGAGCCGGTCGAGGCGCTGGCGCAGGCGCTGGCGGCGCGAGAACTGGAGGTGCTGCCAATCTTCATTTCCAGCCTGAAGGACCCGGTGTCGATCGAGACGGTGCGGGCGCTGTTTGCGGATCGGGCTCCGGACGTCGTCGTCAATCTGACCGGCTTCGCGGTGTCCTCGCCGGGCGGAGAGCGGGTTCCGACCGTTCTCGAGGAACAGGGGGCGGTCGTCTTGCAGGCGGTTCTCGCGAGCGGGTCGGTGGAAAGCTGGAAGACATCCGCGCAAGGGTTGTCGGCCCGCGATCTGGCGATGAGCGTCGCGCTGCCGGAGGTCGACGGCCGGGTGCTGTCGCGTGCGATCGCCTTCAAGTCGGCCGGCGAATGGGACGCGCTAACCGAGACGGACATCGTCGCGCACCGCTCGGTGGCCGACCGGGTGGCGTTCGTCGCCGAGCTCGCGGCCCGTTGGGCGCGGCTGCGGCGGAAGCCTGTTTCGGAGAAGCGGGTGGCGATCCTGCTCGCCAACTATCCCAACCGGGACGGGCGGCTCGGCAACGGGGTAGGGCTCGACACGCCGGCCGGGACGATCGAAGTGCTCGAGGCGATGGCGGCGGCGGGCTATCCGGTGGCGGACGTACCGGAGACCGGCAACGCGCTGATCGATCATCTGATGGCCGGGCCGACCAATGCCGGCACGGCGATGCGGGAGGTGCGCGAGACGCTGTCGGTAGCGGCCTATCGACGCTTCTTCGCGGGACTGCCGGAAGCCGTGCGGTCGGCGGTGACGGAACGCTGGGGCGCGCCGGAGAACGACCCGTTCGTGGTGACGCATCACGGCGGGACGGCCTTCGCGCTACCGCTGGCGTGTTTCGGAAAGACGCTGGTCGGCATCCAGCCGGCGCGCGGCTACAACATCGACCCGAAAGAGACCTATCACTCGCCGGACCTCGTGCCGCCGCACAATTATCTGGCGCTCTACGCCTATCTCAGGACCGAATATGACGTGGACGCCGTCGTCCATATGGGCAAGCACGGCAATCTCGAATGGCTGCCGGGCAAGGCGCTGGCGCTGTCGGAGGGCTGTTTTCCCGAGGCGGTATTCGGGCCGCTGCCGCATCTCTACCCGTTCATCGTCAACGATCCGGGCGAAGGCACGCAGGCCAAGCGACGGACCAGCGCCGTCATCATCGACCATCTGACGCCGCCGCTGACGCGGGCGGAAACCTACGGGCCGCTGCGCGACCTGGAGGCGCTGGTCGACGAATATTACGAGGCGGCTGGCACGGACCCGCGCCGGCTGACGCTGCTGAAGGGGCGCATTCTCGATCTGGTCCGCGACATCGGCCTCGATCACGATGCCGGGATCGCGGCGAAGGACGCCGAGGAGACGGCGCTGGAAAAGCTCGACGCCTATCTTTGCGACCTGAAGGAAATGCAGATCCGCGACGGGTTGCATGTCTTCGGACTGGCGCCGGAGGGGCGGCTGTTGACCGATCTCGTCGTGGCGCTGGCGCGGCTGCCGCGCGGGACGAAGCCGGGCGAGGCCTCGCTGCACCGGGCGATCGCCGCGGATCTGTTTAGCGCAGAGGGGCAGGGGGAAAACGACCCCTCACCCGGCCGCTTCGCGGCCACCCTCTCCCCAAAGGGGCGAGGAATGGCGGACGTGCCTGGGGCGTTGGTGCAAGTGCGCCATTCTTCTCCCCATCGGGGAGAAGGTGCCGAGCAAANCTCCCCAAAGGGGCGAGGAATGGCGGACGTGCCTGGGGCGTTGGTGCAAGTGCGCCATTCTTCTCCCCATCGGGGAGAAGGTGCCGAGCAAAGCGAGGCGGATGAGGGGGCGCCGTTCGATCCGCTCGACTGCGACATGGCGGCGCCGTGGGAGGGGCCGCGTCCACAGGTTCTCCATGGCCTGTCCACGGACCCGTGGCGGACGAACGGCGATGCGGTGGAGCGCATCGAGCTGCTGGCGGCCAAGCTCGTCGGGGGCGAGATCGTGCCGCGACCGGAGTGGCAATCCACAGGCGCGGTGATGGCGGATGTGACGGCGCGGCTGAAGCCGGCGGTGACGGAATCGGGGTCGGCCGAGATCGCCGGGCTGCTGGCCGGGCTTTCCGGCCGCTTCGTGCCGCCGGGGCCGTCCGGCGCGCCGACGCGGGGACGGGCGGACGTCTTGCCGACGGGCCGCAACTTCTTTTCGGTCGACACCCGCGCGGTGCCGACCGAGGCGGCCTGGCATCTTGGCGCGAAGTCTGCCGAACTCCTGGTGATCCGCCACCTTCAGGATCACGGCGAATGGCCAAGTTCGATCGGGCTCACCGCCTGGGGCACGTCCAACATGCGCACCGGCGGCGACGATATCGCACAAGCGCTGGCGCTGATCGGGGCGAAGCCGGTCTGGGACCGCGCCTCGCGCCGCGTCACCGGCTACGAGATCGTGACGCTCGCCGAACTCGGGCGGCCACGGGTCGACGTGACGCTGCGCATTTCCGGTTTCTTCCGCGACGCCTTTCCGGACCAGATCGCGCTGTTCGACCGGGCGGTCCGGGCGATCGGCGCGCTGGAGGAGGAGGCCGGCGACAACCCGATCGCCGCGCGGATGGCGGCCGAGCGGCAGGCTTTCTTGGCGGAAGGACAGTCGCCGGAGGAGGCGGACAAGCGCGCCGGCTTCCGGATCTTCGGATCGAAGCCCGGTGCCTACGGGGCGGGACTGCAGGCGCTGATCGACGAAAAGGGTTGGGACGACAAGAGTGATCTGGCGGAAAGCTATCTCGTCTGGGGCTCTTATGCCTATGGCGCGGACGCCGAAGGCGAGGCCGAGCGAACGAGTTTCGAGACGCGGCTTGCCGGCATCGAGGCGGTGGTCCAGAATCAGGACAATCGCGAGCACGACCTTCTGGATTCCGACGATTACTACCAGTTCGAGGGCGGGATGACGGCGGCGGTGGAGCATGTCTCCGGCACACGGCCCGTCGTCTATCACAACGATCACTCGCGGCCCGAGCGGCCGGTCGTGCGGACGCTGGAGGAGGAGATCGGCCGGGTCGTCAGGGCCCGCGTCGTCAACCCGAAATGGATCGCCGGCATCATGCGTCATGGCTACAAGGGCGCCTTCGAGATCGCCGCGACGGTCGACTATCTGTTCGCCTTCTCGGCGACGACGGGCGCGGTGCGCGATCACCATTTCGATGCGGTCTATCAGGCCTTCGTCGCCGATGAGGACGTGCGCGGCTTCATGCTGGAGAACAACCCGAACGCCTATCGCGAGATGAGCGACAGGCTGGCAGAGGCGATCGACCGGGGCCTGTGGACGCCGCGCTCCAACTCGGCGCGCGCCGAGCTGGGTGTTATGGACGGGCTGGATGATGCGGAAACGGAGAGCATAACATGACCGACAAGGCCAAGATCACGGACGGAATGTCGGAGGAAGACCTCGACGCCCGCCATGCCGAGAAGATGAAGAAGAAGAAGGCGGCGCGCGACAAGATCCTCGCCACCAAGACGATCGAAAAGGGCCTGCTGATCGTCCACACCGGCAAGGGCAAGGGCAAGTCGACGGCCGCCTTCGGCCTCGTCTTCCGGGCGCTCGGCAACGGCATGAAGGTCGCCATCGTGCAGTTCGTCAAGGGCAAGTGGGAGACCGGCGAGCGCAAGGTGCTGGAGCATTTTCCCGATCAGGTGACGATGACCGCGATGGGCGATGGCTTCACCTGGGAGACGCAGGACCGCCAGCGCGACATCGCCGCCGCGAAGGCCGCCTGGGAACGGGCCAAGGCGCTGATCATGGATGACGAGCATCAGCTTGTGCTGCTCGACGAGCTGAACATCGTCCTGCGCTACGACTATCTCGACATCGCCGAGGTGGTCGAATTCCTCAAGGGCAAGCCGGCGATGAAGCATGTCGTCGTCACCGGCCGCAACGCCAAGGACGAACTGATCGAGATCGCCGACCTCGTGACCGAGATGGAAATGATCAAGCACCCGTTCCGGTCCGGCGTGAAGGCGCAGGTCGGGATCGAGTTTTAGGGGGTTAAGGGTCGGCTTTTGGTATGACGGCACCGGCTGTGAACTACTTCTTTGGGAAGCTCCCCGCCCGGATCATGACATCAGCAACAGAGAATCCGACATCGGATCCCCTTAAGTCAGTTGATGGGATGACAATGATGGAGCGGGCCGAAAAATAGCCCGTATCTGATTTAATCACCAACGGACCTCGGCAGAACAAATATATTCCAATGTGATTTGGGGGGGGGTGTTTCTTGCAATTTGAGTACACTTCACCGCAAACTGAAATTGAAGCGGCCTTCGGAGAATTTTACTGTATAAACGCTTTCGGATCAGTTTCCGTTGGGGACGACGAGCGATTCATCGATTTCCTCCGTAAAGCCGAGGTTCCTCCGCGAACTAGGGGAATGTCCCGGTCTCTGTTGAAACTCTGAAGTGGGCGGCGTTGCCCGCCTTGAGCCGTTAGGCTCGGGGTGCCGATTCCACTGAGGAGAGCAACGCCATGAAGAAAGAT
>NZ_JAZHLK010000140.1:0-1180 GCF_036549515.1 Aurantimonas sp. E1-2-R+4
CGTTGATGATTGGGCGATGAAGAAGCGGCTGCGCTACGGCACGATCATCGTCGACCTCCAACGCCACCGTCCGATAGATCTCTTGCCTGACCGCACGGCGGAGACGGTGATCGAATGGCTTGGGTCAAGGCCTGGGATCGAAATCGTCGCTCGGGACCGCTCGACAGAATATCGGCGCGCCATAACGATCGGTGCCCGGAACGCCGTTCAGATTGCCGATCGTTGGCACCTTCTCCACAACACGCGGCAGATGGTCGAGCGATGGGCTGCCGGCGCTTATGCGCGTTTGCGGCGGCTGCCCGAACTGTCATCGCCGAAGGCGACGAAGACGCGTCGGATAAAAGCGTTCAGACGATTGCGTTCCGACGCTGATGTCGCTTCCGAAAGCCGCACACGACGACTGATGCAATATAACGATGCGCGGCGGCGTTACCTCGCCGGCGAGGCGATCATGGCAATCAGCCGAGCGACAGGTTTGTCGCCGACCACCGTGCGCAAGTTCGCTTATGCTGATACCTTTCCCGAGCGGGCAGTGCGGGCAACGCCAACCAGCATCATTGATCCATATCTGCCGTTGCTGAGATCGCGACTCGCGAACGGATGCGAAAACGGCTTGCAGCTCTGGCGCGAATGCCGCGATCTTGGCTATGGTGGTTCCGCCGGCCAGATTCATCGGTGGCTTCAGGACCACCGGACAGCTCCGTCGAAACATGCCCCTCATAGGACGGACGACACGGCTCCGCCAGCTCCCCGCACTCAAAACCCTGTTTCGATTCCGTCCCCGAAGCAACTCGCGTGGTTGATCGTCAAGGCACCAGAGACGAGGTCGATCGAAGAGGCTAACGCGATCCTGCAAATCAGCCAGGATCGCGACGCCGCCATCCTCATTCGAATTGTTCGCCGTTTCGTCGATCTCGTCCGCCGGGTCGGAACCAAGGCCCATGATGCCGGCCCCGTCTTCGACGATTGGCTTCTTGGCGCAAAGCGCTGCGGTCTGCGTCCTGTCGAAACCTTCGCCGCAGGCCTTCAGCATGACGGCGATGCTGTTCGAGCCGCTTTGGAAACCAGTTGGAGCAGCGCCCAGGTCGAGGGCCAGGTGAATAAGCTGAAGCTGCTCAAGCGCTCAATGTATGGTCGCGGAAATCTCGAACTGCTCCGCCGCCGACTGATCCTGGCGCCG
>NZ_JAZHLK010000141.1:0-1163 GCF_036549515.1 Aurantimonas sp. E1-2-R+4
ATACCGTCGCGCTCATGAACTCACCGCTTTGATATAGGGATAGTTGCAGAGGGATTGGATGCGCTTGGGATCTTTGGTTGCGCGGTTCCAGGCGTCGCAGCAAGCGTCGATGATGGCTTGCCTGTCGCGGAAGACGCAGAGGCTGAGGGAGGTCTCGCGCAGATGGAGCCAGAGCCGCTCGACCGGGTTGAGTTGGGGACTGTAGGGCGGCAGGGCGAGGAGGGTGATATTCGCCGGCACGTCGAGGGCCTTTTCGCCGTGCCATCCGGCACCGTCGAGAACCATGACGACATGGACGTCGTCAGGAACGGTGCCGGCGAACTCGGCGAGGTAGAGGTTCATCATCGCCTTGTCGGCATAGGGCAGGACCAGGGCGAAGGACTGACCGGTGGAGGGTTCGACGGCGCCGAAGATGTAGGTCCATTCGAAGCGCTGGTCGCAGAGCCCGGGCGGTCGCTTGCCGCGGGTCCACCAGCGGTGGCAGAGGCGGCCTTTCTGGCCAACCCTTGCTTCATCCTGGAACCAGAGCGCAATCCGCTTGTCTGGATGGTCGGCCTGCGCCGCGCTCAGGGCCTCGGCGAGCCCCTTTTTTGAAAGCGCGCCTGGCGCCCGGGGTCGCTTTGAGGGTGGGTCGGCCGCGCCTTCTGGCGCGAAAAGCCGTTACGACGCAGGATGCGCGACAGGCTGGCGGGATGAACCTGCTTGTCGAACCGCGCCTCGATCCAGCGGCAGAGTTCCGGCAGGGTCCAGGCCGACACGCCGTCCTTCTTCGGATCCGGCCCGCGGAAGATGACATTGGCAAGGCTCGCCTGCTCGGCCTCGGTGAGCGCTTCCGGCGGATGCCCCTTCGGTCGGTCGCGCAGGCCCGCCACGCCCTCGGCGTTATAGCGAACCACCCAGTCGCGCAGCGTCTGGCGGTCCATGCCCGCCGCCTCGGCCGCTTGCGCCCGGCTCATCCCCGACAGCGCGCCCGCCAGCGCCAGCAGACGGCTCGCCACCCGCCCATTGGTCTCTCGCCGCGCCAGAGCCCGAAGCTCCCCGGCCGACAGATCCTCGGTGATCTTCAATGCCATCGCTCGCCCGCTCCCTTCGCCGGGACAGGGAATCACGCGCAGCGAAAATAAGAAAATCACAACCGAGTCAGATCAAACGCTGGCCGGTAT
>NZ_JAZHLK010000142.1:0-1108 GCF_036549515.1 Aurantimonas sp. E1-2-R+4
CTTGGCCGGTGGCAGCATCGGCCCGATCAACGCCCATTCCCGATCCGTCAAATCGCTTGGATAGCGAACGCATCTGCGGCTATGCTCAAGCCGAGCGGTATCATCCCAGGCCAACTCGATTCCCCATCGTCTCGACAACGTAGGGGAATCACAACCTGCTGATATCGCTCAACTCCTTTTCGCTCAGGCTCTTAGGTACGCTCTGTTACCCATGTCTCCGGGCCGGACATGGAGGAAATTGGAGCGGGCGATGGGATTCGAACCCACGACCCCAACCTTGGCAAGGTGCCCGGCTGATCTATCCGGCAATATCCGTTTTCAACCCAGAGTACGATAAACCACTTTGCAAATTGACTTTTTGCGGCCGATGCTCACTCTACGCTATCCGGCAGATACGCAGCGATACGCTCCTGCCCGCTTACAACCTGCTTACATTTTTCTTTGTAAGCAGTTGTGTCAGCAAATTTGGAGAGATTGCGATGGGCAAGCTCACCAAACGCAGCGTCGACGCTCTCGAGTGCCCAACCAAGGGCCAGGCGTTCCTCTGGGATCGCGAAACGCGCGGCTTCGGGGTGCGGGCGCTGCCGTCCGGGCTGAAATCCTATGTCCTGCAATATCGCGCACCGACAGGACGCAGCCGTCGCATCAATATCGGTCGGCACGGTGTTTTGACCGTCGAGCAGGCGCGCAACATCGCCCGCGAGAAGCTCGTCGCTGTATCGAAAGGGACCGATCCGGCTGATGTGAATAAAGCGTCGCGTGTCGCTCGAAGCGTTGCAGAGATTTGCGACTGGTTCACCGAGAACGCCGAATCGGGTCGTATTCTGGGGAGACGTCGCCGCCCGATCAAGCCGAGCACGCTTGCCATGGATCGCAGTCGCATCGAACAGCACATCAAGCCGCTAATCGGCAAGAAGCAGGTGCGATCGCTCAGCCTCGGTGACATCGAAGGGATGCAGGCCGATATCGCCGCAGGCAAGTCTGCAAGGAAGCGCCTAGAGCATCCGGCGAATAATTTGAATCGACGGGTTCCCATTTGATGTTCGGTTTGATTCTCTGTGAGCAGGAGGTGCTTCATGGGAAAGGCTGTTTCATCAGATTTGCGGGA
>NZ_JAZHLK010000143.1:0-1091 GCF_036549515.1 Aurantimonas sp. E1-2-R+4
CCCATCAGCGCCAAAATGCCGAAAAGTTCATTGCCCCTGCATCGAGGGCCGCGTAACGTTCAACCCGGCATCGCCGCTCAACGAAGTTCAACAAACTTCGGGACATCCCCTCATCGCCGGAGAGGCCCGCTAGGATACCCGGCTCGAACTGAGAATAATCAAGATAGATAAGCCTCGTGTTCGGCTCTGCGGCAATCAACGACCGATAGGACCGACGGAGCTGTTGAAGGTAAGGATCTGAAACGAGAATTCGTGCACTAATCGTCCCCAGCACGCCGAAAATCGGGTAAATGCGTCCTTCCCCTCCCGCAGCTCGACGCACGATCGCCTCATCGCGGCTCGCTTTGAATAGGGCGAGGAAGGCTGAAGCGAACCGGGAGCGTGACTTTGCAATCTCAAAGGCACCCTGCAGGCGGCCGCCCGCATCGACATCCGCAAGATGCGCAACATCGGTGCGCGAGAGATAGGGGTGGATGTTCCAAAAGTTCAGTCCGGTCGGACTCTTTTTGAGGGTCTGTGCCACTTCCCGATAGGCGGAATATTTCTCGGCCGAGATGCGGGCAAGGAGATCCCCCGCGCCTTGCCCATCTACTCGCACGCCACGGAACTGGCGATACGCGAAAAGGCTCTGCAGGGGCCACTCCACCTTGACTAGCCGCTCGAGCTCACCGGTACGTCCGAGCCGCTCAAGGAGATCGGTCCATAAGCGCTCAAGCGCAATCAACGCTGCACTGAGCAGGCGCGAAAGCTCCTCCGGTTCAGGCCTGTCGATCCTGGAGATCGCGACCAACTCAAAGGTCACGGCGTCCGCCTTTGTGTCGAACTGGCGCTTAAGCGCCGACCAAATATTCCAGAGTCTCTCACCTCCGTCATCCTTAGAGCGGCCAACGGCTAGGCGGATCGCGTCGCCTATATCGAGGACATTCTTCGGCGGACTATAGTCCGAGCGTCGAAGATCATCGACCAGTGCTGGCAGATCATAATACCAACGGGCGCTGATCAAGACCCATGCGCCCAATCTCGCATTCCGATGGACGTGATTTTCCAGGGCTGATCGACGAGCTTGTTCCAAGCTGCGCAGCAGTGGGCGA
>NZ_JAZHLK010000144.1:0-1043 GCF_036549515.1 Aurantimonas sp. E1-2-R+4
CCGCAAATCTGATGAAACAGCCTTTCCCATAGAGCACCTCCTGCTCACAGAGAATCAAACCGAACATCAAATGGGAACCCGTCGATTCAAATTATTCGCCGGATGCTCTAGCCGCTCTTTCCCTCTGTTGAGAGGTCTGACGCTACGGCTCTTGCGGTCTGGCGAGATCGGCAGTCGCGCTTTTCGCTACTGCATTCGTCGACTCGAGGCGCTCGCAAGCTGCCCTGAGTTTGAGGTCCCGGACGCCTATTTCGCGCCGATCACACCGTTAGTCATCGATGCCTTGTCTGAACATCCCGCCTCAACAGATGAGTTGGCCCGCTACATCCGGGCAGTGCCCACTACCGATGTCGATCTGGAGCGCATCGGTAACTTGCTCAAGGATGATTCTAAGAACTATTATACGTGGCAAAATTACCGGCTTTGGTCGCTGTTGGTACAGAAAGAGTATAACAATCAGGACTTGATCGACTTTGCGATGGAGGTGGTGAAGAGTCAGAAGGATAATGCGACGCGTTGCGGAGCGACGCTCTATGCAGGCGCCTTCGGCAGCAAGGCGGATCGCGTCGAGATAGCCAAGGGCTTCGATGAATTAGGTTCATTTCTGGGACAGCGCGTGGCGTTGATCGCGGTCCAAGAGCTGCATTTTAAACCGCATATCAGAGACTTTGTCGCCCCTGAACTGCGCGACGACTTGAAGAATGTGTATCGGAAACTCGACCGAGCTGGCGTCTACGTGGCGCCCCCGCTGCCGATTTCAAGTACTCGCATCCTGGATACGGAGAGGGACTATGACTGACGTAGCCCTGCTTGCATATGTCCCGGATCCATTCGCTGTTCAAAGATCATGTTACGTTGTTCGTGAGCCCAATGGCACAACGCGCACACTGACTGCCCGCGAATTGAGCGGCTATTGCTCGCATATCCTAACTTATACCAACGGGCGCTGATCAAGACCCATGCGCCCAATCTCGCATTCCGATGGACGTGATTTTCCAGGGCTGATCGACGAGCTTGTTCCAAGCTGCGCAGCAGTGGGCGAC
>NZ_JAZHLK010000145.1:0-1025 GCF_036549515.1 Aurantimonas sp. E1-2-R+4
ATATCTCTCGTCATGGCGTTGCTCTCCTCAGTGGAATCGGCACCCCGAGCCTAACGGCTCAAGGCGGGCAACGCCGCCCACTTCAGAGTTTCAACAGAGACCGGGACATTCCCCCAGAACGACTTGTGGATTTTCGCCCAAGGGCCAAGCGTTTTAATTTTGTCTATCAGCGGTGTGTAATCTTGCCCAGGCGAATTAAGATCGTAGGAAATATGCAGATTGTTTGCCATTTCGCACTCCTCCGGTTGCCTCGCGCTCAGGCTACCTTAGCGGTCTGGTGTGTCAAGTATAATATCGCCAGAATATTCCTAACTATATACCTGCCATAGCCGAACGATGTGATGCGTCATAGCGGCGTGACAGGCCGGCAAAGTCAGGGAACTAAGATGAGTTCCTTGGACAAGAATGAGCGTTTCAGAAAGGCATCTGTGATTGAGGCGCTGCCGTCCAGCAGATTTTCGCCGCATGGCGGGAAGGAATTGTTTCGCTGCATGCGCGGGGCTACCATTGTTGTGATCGGTAGCATGGCAGAAGAGGGCTTGGAGGGTGGTGGGTTGATCATCGACTACCGCCTCTCGTCCGGTATGACTGAGCGGGCCGTGCTGGCTTTCAACGAGTCGGGAATGTGGATATTCGATAGCGTTCTCGGGGCCATTGAGCCCACTCCGGTTTGACCTCCAATATCACCTTGTAAATAACGATGGGGAGATCGCCCAAAAAGAAGTCTAAGCCCGGTTCGAGTCCTTCAAAGCGATACCTTATCAATTCGAATGTTCTGGCTCCCGCCGCCAGGGCAGGTTTCAGTTCTCGGTGGATAGGGGCTTTCGTCTCTCTTTCTGTGGCGTCCCAATACTCCTTACGCATCGGCATCACGTCTGCATTCCAAATGTCTTCCAAGCGGCTTTGGTGCCTGGCTAGAGCATCCGGCGAATAATTTGAATCGACGGGTTCCCATTTGATGTTCGGTTTGATTCTCTGTGAGCAGGAGGTGCTCTATGGGAAAGGCTGTTTCATCAGATTTGCGG
>NZ_JAZHLK010000146.1:0-969 GCF_036549515.1 Aurantimonas sp. E1-2-R+4
TATCTTTCTTCATGGCGTTGCTCTCCTCAGTGGAATCGGCACCCCGAGCCTAACGGCTCAAGGCGGGCAACGCCGCCCACTTCAGAGTTTCAACAGAGACCGGGACATTCCCGGCGATGAAGCTCTGATAGCGGCTTATAACGCCGGGGACCTATACACTGGTCTCGCGGAGGTTCTGTTCGGGCGTGCGGAATCACGGCCTATCGCCAAGCGAGTATTTCTGGCATTTCTATACGGAATGTCTGCAGAGCGAATCGCTTCGCTTCTAGCAGGGGTCGAAGGATCCGATGCTGATCGCGAATTATATACGAGAAAAATCGACGCCTTCTTCAATGCCTACCCAGGGCTTGCATCGTATCGTGCTATCCAGCAAAAAAATCTACTTGAAGAGGGATTTGTCTCTAGCCTCTATGGAAATCGGCGCGTTCGCTCCCAACAAGGTATGCTCAGTCAAAAGGAAAATCGTTGGGCATTGAACCACCCGGTGCAATCAACGGCATCACTAATATTCAAGGAATCATTGCTGGAAATTGCCAGAGAATTTGAAGCGGAGCAGATTATATTGCCCGTGCATGACGCTGTACTTCTGCAGCTACATAACGACGATACATTCGATCGCCGAGTCGAACGAGCCAGCGAGTTAATGATCCAAGCCTTCAATCGCCGCATTCCAACTGTCCGCGCGCGCGTTACCGCTGGTTCTTTCATCGAATGATTTGCGGGTTCACCCCGCACTGTCGTGAATAGCCGCGTCCGAAACGACCAAAAACCCTCGGCGAGATGGATGATTGAGCCTACCATGATCTCATCCAACCCGTTATAACAATGTGTTCCTTGAAGAGTTAAGAGAGGTTGTCTAGAGCATCCGGCGAATAATTTGAATCGACGGGTTCCCATTTGATGTTCGGTTTGATTCTCTGTGAGCAGGAGGTGCTTCATGGGAAAGGCTGTTTCATCAGATTTGCGGGA
>NZ_JAZHLK010000147.1:0-962 GCF_036549515.1 Aurantimonas sp. E1-2-R+4
AGCCGCGATGATCGCCTTCTGGATGGGCTCGTCCTGCGCCGCGACAGCCGCGGTCAGTGACAACAGGCGTTGTCGTGTCTCGTAGAGCTGATCGGCCAAGGTCAACACCACCGGCAGGGTCTCCGCGTCGATCTCGAGGTCGTAATGCAGCGCGCAGATGAAACGGATCCGGGCGCATTCCATGTCCGAAAAGGTGAGCGTCCCGGCATCCGACTCCGCCGCGACGAGCTCATCGCGAAGCCAGGTCTCGAGATCCTTTCGCTGCAGCGCCGAGATGGCCGCGACAAGCGCGTCGATACCCGTCATTTCAGCATCTCCTTTCGCGGGGCTAGCCGGGTCTTTGGCTCCCATGTCTCCAGAAACGCGACCAGTTCGGGCTCCTCGGCCGCGGGAAGGACGATTTTGAGGGTGATCAGCTGATGCCCGCGCTGGCCGGTCTTGTGGTCGCGGATTCCCTTGCCGCGAAGCCGCAACGTTGTGCCGGTATTGGACCACCTCGGAACGGTCACCTTGACCGGTCCGGTGATGGTCGGCACCTCGATTCGGGCGCCCAGGGCCGCCTCCGTCAAGGTGACCGGCACGTCGACGTGAATGTTACCGTCCTTGGAGCGAAAGAACGAATGTGGCTGGACATGCAGTTCGACATAGGCGTCGCCCGGCGCTCCATCGCCAAACCCAGGCATTCCTTGTCCTTTTAGCCGCAGCATCTGCCGGTCGGCTGCACCCTCGGGGATCTTGACCTGCAAGGTCTTGCCTTCAGGCAATGTGATCGTCCGCGTCGCGCCATTGGCCGCATCCAGAAAAGCCACCGGGAGCGCATAACTCACATCTTGTCCACGCGCCCTGAACGTGCCCTGGGCTCGTCGTCCTCCGCCTGAAAACGCGCGGGACAGAAACGCCTCCAGATCTTCATTGCTCGAAAAACCGTCCTGTGCGGCGTGCGAAGCGTAGGCGGGGCCGTC
>NZ_JAZHLK010000148.1:0-886 GCF_036549515.1 Aurantimonas sp. E1-2-R+4
TCCGCATATTGCACTTCGCGTACCCACGGGGTAACATCGCTTGAAAATGAAAGATTTTTGGGTGTTTCGAAGTGCTCCATTGTGGGTCGGTATGCCGGCCATCTGTCGTTAGACGCGAAATATCGAAGTACGCGACTAGTACCTACCCGGTTTTGGTTGAAACAGATGCCGGGCTCGGAATTGTGAAAGCGGCGAACAACCGCCAAGGCACTGCTGCATTGGTATCCGAGCTTGTCTCGGCAGAATTGGCGTCCTGGTTGGGGTTGTCTGTCCCGCCGTTCTCAGTGATCCATACGATCGATATTGAAATCATGATGGAGCGGCCCCTCGAAGCGATGGAGGCCCCGCTATTTTTTTCGCGGTTCGTTTCTAACGCCGTGACCCGCGACGGGACGGATAACCTGATCAAAAAGCTTAGCCGCCCAGATGACGTCTCGCGCCTGGTCATCTTCGATACCTGGATTCGGAACGTTGACCGTTTTGACAACGCGGGCTCAAACAGCGACAATCTTCTTTTCGCCCCGATCAAGAGGCGATATGAGCTGACGCCGATAGACCACACTCACTGCTTTACAGACGATATCAGCGGATTTGAGGTGGGAATTGCGCGCGTGGAATGGATCGAGGACCCAAATGTTTACGGTCTGTTTCCAGAGTTTGAGCCACACATAACCGCTCTTGCCGTCGACAACGTTCTGAACGATCTATCAAGCCTGACCAGGGTAAAGGTGGAGGAGATAGTCGCCTCAGTTCCGGCGCTATGGGGGCTTGGACCGGGGATGTCCCGAAGTTTGTTGAACTTCGTTGAGCGGCGATGCCGGGTTGAACGTTACGCGGCCCTCGATGCAGGGGCAATGAACTTTTCGGCATTTTGGCGCTGATGGGC
>NZ_JAZHLK010000149.1:0-847 GCF_036549515.1 Aurantimonas sp. E1-2-R+4
AGGCTCTGGTCCTGAAGGTGCCGCCGCTGGCCGACTGCGCCCGCTACGACAGCATCCGGAGGGTGGCGTGATGGAGCGTCATGAACTTCTGGAAGCGATGGACGAGTTGAAGCTTCACGGCATGCGCGCCAGCTTCGACGAGATAACCGGCAAAGGCCTGCAACGCCGCGACGAACTCTACCCTTTGCTCGCCAGTCTCCTTCGGGCCGAGCACAACCATCGTCAGGCCCGCTCCATCGTCTACCGGATCGTCAGCGCCAAGTTCCCGGTGCTGAAGGACCTCGACGCCTTCCACTTCGCCGACACGGCGATCGACGAAGGCAAGGTGCGCGAGATCGCCACCGGCACGTTCCTGGAGAGCAAGCGCAACGCCATCTTCATCGGCGGGACAGGCACGGGAAAGACCCATCTGGTGATCGCCGTGGCCGCCGCCGTCGTTCGATCCCATGCCCGGGGGCGGTTCTACAACCTGGTCGATCTGGTCAACCAACTCGAGCAGGAGAAGGCCGCTGGCAAAGGAGGCCGGCTGGCCGAGAAGCTGTTGCGCTACGACCTCGTCGTGATCGACGAACTCGGCTATCTGCCGTTCAGCCAGGCTGGCGGCCAACTGCTCTTCCATCTGATCAGCAAGCTGTACGAGCACACCTCGCTGCTGATCACGACGAACCTTGCCTTCGCCGATTGGCCGCAGGTCTTCGGCGATGCCAAGATGACCACCGCCATGCTCGATCGGCTGACGCATCACTGCGACATCGTCGAAACCGGCAACACGAGTTGGCGGTTCAAAAACCGAAGCTGATCCTCAACGGTCGCCACGATCAAATCAACGACATGCAAAGGGGCCCGA